>NZ_FR898768.1:0-21454 GCF_000437715.1 Catenibacterium sp. CAG:290 | reverse complement strand
GAAACCCCTAGTTATTTTAAATTACCCATGTGTCTTACTTAATAGTTGGATTGTAGTAAGTAATATGATGCTTCTTACAATAAGCATTGATTGCAGCTCTCCAGTCAGTATTTTTAGTATACTCTACTAAATAAGTCGCAATACCTTTTTCCTGGCATGTATTTAAATATTTCTTTAAGCGTGTTGATACTTCAGTATCCTGTTTTACATATTTTTTACCTTGTTTCTTAGTCATCATACAAGTCTGGTTTACACCTGCAACCATCTTAGAATTCTTATAAACAGTTTCTCTATAATCATAGGCATTATTCACAATGACTTTTAACTTATTCTGATTTGCTTCTTTAATAAGAGCATCTAATGCATCTGCATCATCAATCTTACTAATAAAAATACCATTAGCCTTTAACTCTTCAGCTTTATGATGTGGTTTCTTTAAATTCATATAGAAATAAATCTGTTTAGACTTCTTTCTTAAAACCTTCATATCTTCTGTAGTTAAACCTTTACTTCTCACTACAATAAGATCATAATGCTTCTTCATTTTAAGAAGCTCACTCTTTTTCTTTTTAGTAAGTACTGCATATGTACTCGCTTGTGATTTAACAGCTGTTTTAGAAGAACATCCAGTTAATACAAAGAAAGCACATAATATTAGTGTTAATATTTTTTTATACATTTTCTCATACCTCGCATCTCTTACATTATCACAATTTTTTCAGAAAGTGAACCTTGATTGTTTTAAGTGTGAAGTGGTTTTATAATAAATATTCAAAAGGGGAGAATTTTATGGCACAATATGAATCACAGTATGAGAGAATGATCAAGCAGCCAATCCCTTCTCTGATACTTACTCTCGCATTACCAACAACAATCTCAATGTTGGTTACTAATATCTATAACATGGCTGATACGTACTTTGTCTCTACAGTAGGTACAAGTGCTACAGGTGCAGTAGGGATTGTTTTTGGATTGATGGCGATATTACAAGCCTTTGGCTTTATGTTTGGACATGGAGCAGGCGCAAATATATCAAGAAGACTAGGGGCAAAAAGAGTAGAAGAAGCACGTATATTTGCATCTACAAGCTTTTTTGGCTCACTCTTTTTTTGTGCTTTGATTGCGATACTAGGTATTATATTCCTAGATCCACTTATGTATTTGATGGGCTCTACTTCAACTATCCTACCTTATGCAAGAGCCTATGCCATCTTTATTTTGATTGCAGCACCTGCTATGACTTTATCATGTGTGATGAATAATATACTAAGATATGAAGGACAGGCATCACTTGCAATGATTGGACTCACATCTGGTTCTATTATTAATATCTTTGGTGATTATATTTTTATGCGCATATTTCATTATGTCGTCAGGGATTAAATAGTATCAGTGTTATGACTCTTAACTTTGCGGCAGGAATCTATGGAGATGAAGCAATTGCGGCCATGAGTGTTGTGAGTCGTATATCTAATCTCATCTTCTCAGTAGGAGTAGGAATAGGTCAGGGTTTCCAGCCAGTATCAGCATTTAGCTATGGTGCTAAACGATATGACCGTTTGAAACAGGCATTTATCTTCACTGTGACTCTTTCTACTATTCTATTAAGTATTATTAGTGTCATCTGTTTATGCTTTACAAAACCGCTTCTCTTACTCTTTACACAGGATAGTCAAGTACTCTCTATTGCGCAGCTTGCGATGAAATTTGAATGTATTGCGATATTCTTTATGGCTATTAGTATTGGCACAAATATGTTGTTCCAAAGTATTGGTAGAAGCGTCATAGCGACATTCCTAGCTGCTTTAAGAAGTGGTTTGGCTTTTATCCCACTAGTCATTCTATTGCCTCACATATGGGGTATTACAGGTTTAGCCTTATCTCAGCCTATAGCTGATTTATGTGCAAGTATTATTCCTATTCCCTTTATTTTTAGTTTATTCAAGGAATTATCCTAAAACTATGGTATAATCGTTTCGGTGATTAAAATGAAAAATATGAAACAAACAGTATTAGAATATGTAAAAGTAATTCTTGTGACAGTAGTTCTTACATATGGTTTCTTATTCTTTGTCCAGATTTCTCATGTAGAAGGACAATCTATGGAACCTAATTATCATGAAGGGAACATTGTTTTAGTTAATAAGCAGTTCTATCATTATGATGATGTAAAATATGGTGATGTTGTCATTGCGAAATGTAATATATTAGGACAGCAGAGACAGATCATTAAAAGAGTCATTGGCAAGCAGGGTGATACAATAGAATGTATTGATCATGAACTCTACCGTAATGGTAAGAAAGTCAATGAAATATATATCAATGAACAAATGACAGACAGTAATTGGACTTATACAGTTCCTAAAGGTGATGTCTTTATTATGGGGGATAATAGAAACCATTCTACAGATTCCCGTTATATAGGTGCTGTTTCTTTTAAGAAAGAAATAGTTGGTAAAGTATTCTTTAAGGCCTTCTAGTAAAGGTCTTTTTTATATTACAGATTAGATTTCACTAACTTAGCAAGCCAAAAATAGGAATTTACTAAATTCCATAAATAATAACGCTTACATATGATAATTACAAAATTAGGCTTTGCATATTGTAAATTTCTCTGTTATTATGGGGTAAAGTAGATAGGAGCTAACATAATCTATTTAGAAAGGATGAAAAAATGGCTAAGAAATTCGAAATTACTAGAGGTAATGCAATCTTAAACTTCTCTGAAGAATTCTGTCAGAGTAGATGTGAATTAGTGGAAAGTGAATCTTTCTCTAAAGTATTGGAGAAATTCATTAAGAATCAGCGCAGATTAGAAACACAGTTATATATTTATTTACATGAACGCAATGCGGATGATTTCTTCTTATTAGGAGATTTAAGAAGCATTTTCAAGTTATTACTTGTACTTGATGCAGAACAGGTTTGTGCATTAAGACCAGAATATGCAGTGTATTTTGAAGATCGTGATATGTTCGTAAAGTTAATTGAAGACATTTATTTATACTGGAGAAAACTTCAGAGATATGCAATTGTTTTCAATGACTCAAAGAAATCAGGTTACCAGAGTGTACAGTTCGCTGATGCTCAGGAAGAATTTGAAAAACTTGTATTAGAAGTATATCGTTCAATGCAGAGAGCTGTAGGTAAGAACGATAAGGTATTAAGACAGATTACAGCAGGTGTGAATGCTGGTTTAACTGTTACTCACTTAACTACAGGTTTACCTGATGATTATGAATGTTTAAAGGATGTTCCATTCATTGAACAGGTTGTTATTCATCCACCATTTATCACTTATTCTAAGAGAAACAAAAGAGATGGTGTATTCCCAGAAAGTAGAACAAATCCAGTCACTGACTTAACATTTAATCCTGATCAGTGGTTATGTTACCCTGCAAAGGTTGGTAAGTTATTATGTTTCGTTTACTTCAATACTAAGTTCATGGCACAGGGTGTTACTTTATGTAACTTATTTGAACTTGCTGATGAATCAGAATATAGACATAATAAACCAGATCTAGTATATGTATATGGTTATGAAGATGGTAAGAAGGATCAGTCATTCTTCCAGGATGACAAGAACGATATGATGGTTGCTAAACTATCAGCAAGTGATGAATTCGATTACTTCGGATATATGAAGAAGATGTGTTTAACACTTCACAACGTATCTAACATCAACCACCATAAATTACCTATCCATGGTGCTATGATCCAGATGAAGTTACATGATGGTTCTGAAAAGAATATCGTTGTAATGGGTGACTCTGGTGCTGGTAAATCAGAAACTATTGAACAAATTAAGGCTTATGGTGAAGCTTATATCGAAGATATCAAGACTATCTATGATGATATGGGTTGCTTATCATTAGTTGATGGTAAAGTAAAGACTTCAGGTACAGAAGTTGGTGCCTTCGTTCGTCTTGATGACTTAGATGCTGGTTACAGCTTTAAGGAATTAGATAGATCTGTATTCATGAACCCAGATAAAGTAAATGCTCGTATCGTAATTCCTATTACTGATTATAAGGATGTTATCGCTGATCATGATGTAGATATCTTCTTATATGCTAATAACTATGAAGCTGAAGGTGAAGCCTTAGAATTCTTTGATAATGAAGAAGATGCATTAAAGGTATTCAGAGCTGGTAACCGTATGGCTAAGGGTACTACTACTGAATATGGTTTAGTTGGCTCTTATTTCGCAAACCCATTTGGTCCAGTTCAGAGAAAAGAACAGACAGAACCATTATTACAGGAATTCTTCCATAAGATGTTTGAACAGGGTGTACAGGTTGGTGTACTTCGTACAAGACTTGGTATTAAGGGTCAGGAATATGATGGTCCTAGAACTGCTGCAAAGACTATCTTACACTATGTAACTGGTGATAATGATCTAAAGGAATTACCAGAAGAACAGTAATATCTCAAACACTTCAAGATTATTCTTGAGGTTTTTTTTTATATAAAAACAGATGAATTTGATTATCTACTCTATGAATACGCTTACAGTTATGTTACTATTTTAACAAGGAGGCTTGAATATGGGTAAATTAGATAATAAAGTCGCTATCGTTACAGGCGGTAACGCAGGTGTTGGTAAAGCTATTGCAAAATTATTTGCAAGTGAAGGTGCAAAGGTTGTTATTTCAGCAAGAAGAAAAGAAGTATTAGAAGAAGTAGGTAAAGAAATTGAAGAAGCAGGAGGTACTGTATTATGTGTACCTACTGATATTTCTAAGATTGATGATGTAAAGAACTTAGTTTCTAAAACTGTAGAAACATTTGGTAAAGTAGATGTATTAGTGAATAATGCAGGTGTACTTGATAAAGGATTAAATGCGATTGATCGTATTGATTATGATGACTTAAATAGAGTAATTGATATTAACCAGAAGGGTACAATGTATTGTATGTCTGAAGCATTAAAGGTTATGACAAGTGGTGCTTCTATTGTAAATATTGCAAGTGTTGCAGGTCAGTTTGGTGCTGGAGGAGCAGTTTATGTTTCTACAAAAGCAGCTATTATTGGTGTAACTAAACATACTGCAATGCGTTTTGCGAAAGAAAATATTCGTTGTAATGTGATTTGTCCTGGTAGTATCACTACAGATATGGCAGCAGGTTTAACACCTGATACAATGGATATGAAGATGATGGGTGCTATGAGTGCTCATAGTGATTTATCACTAAAACCATGTAGTCCAGAAGATGTTGCAAGAGTGACTTTGTTTTTAGCAAGTGATGATGCAGCACCTATTACAGGACAGGTTGTAGTCACTGATTATGGTGTAGACTTATAATAGAGTGCAGCTTAGGCTGCACTTTTTCAATGTCTTTTATGCTAGAATTTATGTCTCTTGTGCAAGAATTATAGGCATTAAATCATATCTCATATAGAGTTGAAGTATGGAAAGGAGTGAAATGATGAAACTCAAGAAAATACTAATCATTCTTATAACACTTATTATTGTTGTGATTGTCTCTACGCTTCTTCATTATCAGAATATGAATTATATATCTGAAAACTGGAATATCGACTTCCCTTCAGAAAACAAAACTGTCTATCAAGTAAAACCTTCTCCTTCATTTACGAATGATGGAATATATTATGAAGTACAGGAAGTTAAAAACAAAAAACTTCCTATTACACTAAGTAATAAGAAGAATAATGAAATAGAAGAAGAATTCAATAAATATATCATAGAAGCAAAAGTGTCAGAAAAGCAGTTGCCAGACTTCACACAAGATTATAAGTATTATAAGAAAAGTGACGTAGGAAGATCACTGATTGTAGTGGCTCAGCGTTATAAGCTGTATATTGTATCCTATAATCTATAAAACGCCTCGTTAATGAGGCGTTTTTAAGCGGATATTTTTAGTTTTGTCATTACAATTTATAATGAATTGATTATCTTGAACCTTTAATCTTATTTCTGTATGATCTGTTACATGTTCTCTAATGAATATTTCCATCTGTTCAATAATATCTGTATTATCCAAACGTGCATCAACAGGAATCATGACTATCATCTTAATATCATAATCTTCCAAACTCTGCATAAGAATAGTTAATCTATGATCAAAGATAGGATTATTAGTATGAGATACATATTGTTTATGCATTAAATCATCTATCTCTTTCTCAATAAACAGATGTGTTTCTTCATCAGAATTTACATGATCAAGCTTTCTTAATACATAAAGCATACGATGTTCTTTCTTTAGTAAAGAATCATATATATGATTAATTCGGTCATTATTTTCTCTTTGTATTTTTAACTTCTCTTTCTCTAAGTAATTCTGTCTATATTGGAAGAATAGAAAAAGAAATAATAAACTTAATACAAATACCAATACAGTCATTAAGATGATTGTAGATTGGGGTAGTCTAATAAAAGAAAGAGCCTGCATGAGTAAAGAAATCAATACAAGTAATATAATCCCAATTAGACCAAAGGTCTTATTTTCTTCAAGGAAGGAAAGATTATTTTTGTTGTATTTTAATATCTTTAATAATCCCAAGGCAATCATACAATATAGAATTCCAAAAGGAAGTCCATAAAAATCGCTTATATTCAATATAGAAAATAAACGAACAAATAAAAGATTCACAAAAAGTAAAGCAGTAAAGAATAGAAGTGTTGTAGAAATACTATAGATCACAGCTTTATATTTATGAATATAAAGCGTACATGCATGTGTTACACATATAAGAATAATCAATAAAAAGTTATTGAGGAGAGAAGAATAGGTAAAAATAAACATTTCTATGAGAGTAAGAGGAGTACAAAGAATAGTGTAGGAATACTTTTTTTCGGGTATTAAAATACTGCTGATGCAAAAACAAAGCATTGCAGTACTTATAACTGAAAATAAGAAATCAAATATCATAGCTTAATATACTCCTTGTAGTGGTGTAAAAAGTTGTTCTTATAGATACGTCCTACAGTCAGATTTTCATTATTATATAGGATGATATTACGATTGTAATCTTCTACATATTGGAGATTAATAATCATATTTTTTTGAATCTGAATGAGTGTTGTATTGATATAATCATTACAGAAATCTTTAAGAGTACCAGTTGTCATATAGTCTTCTTTAGGTGTATGGACAACGAGATCATGACCAATAGAAACAACTGAATAGATATCTTGAATAGGAATCTGTAATGAACGTTTACTGTCTTTAAGTGGAATAGTGATATATAGAGTGAGTAGTTTCTCTTTTAACTGCTTAAAGACAATATTTTTATCATAATCATAATGGTTCTTTCTTATGAATTGAAAAGGCTCAACCTGAAATGTATTAAATACAAGATTCTCGTGACTTGATGTGAATATAACCAGACAGTTATGCTTGTTTTTATGATATTTTGCGATTTCAATACCATTCTTATCATTTAATTCAATATCCATGAATATAACATCATATGTACCTTCTATTTGATCAAAATGGTCAGTAATCATATTTGTAATCATATTAGGATTATGAAAGTATTCATTTATATCCTTTTGTAGCTGCATTGCGAAAGCAGTATTATCATCACAAATCAGTATATTCATAACGTCACCTCTGTAATATTTTAGCATATTATTTTATTGGATTGAAATGTAATTTCTGTGGAATGTCTTTTATGCATGAAAATGTGTCTCTTATGCGAGAATTATAGGCAATTTGAAGATCATAGGATAATATTTAGTTAACATCTAGATGGAAATTAAAGAAAGAGAAAGGTAAAAAATAATGAAAAAAATAATAATGATTGTCTTATCACTTCTAATGATCTTAAATGTTCCAATGAGTCGTGTTCATGCAGATAATACTGTAGAACAGATTTTAGATAATTACACATATGAGATATTTGAAAATGATGAAAAAAGATTTGTAGATGTAATTAACAAAGAAACAAAGCATGTGGATTATATTATCTATGATAAGACTACAGGAGTACTTACAATTAATGGAGAAGTTCAAGATTGTGTTGTGACTACTACTCAGCCTAATGGAGCGCGTTCTGTTTCAAATGCAGCTACTTGTAAAACTAATTTTACTGTCGATTTTCAAACTGTCGGCGTTTTAGCAGGTACTATATTAGCTATTGCGGCTGTATCTGCTACTGTATCTGCTTGTGGCGTATCAGTTGCTGCTTTTAAAACCGCAGTTTCAGATATATACCGTAGATATGCTACTGGAAAATTAGCATCTAAAGTATTTTCGGGAGCTAAAGTTAAAGGATATTTTAAATATACATTACAAAGAAATAGTAATGGAACTTCACGTTATGGTAATAGAAGCCTGACAATGAAGTTTGGTAGTGGTCCAAATAAGTCATATAGTTTTGGAAATGGTGGCTGGTGATCTAGTACTAAACCTTATAGTATGGATGATTAATGCCATATTTAACCTTATATTTAAACAATACCAATCTTAAAGGAGGGAAATTTATGAAGAATAAGTCAGAGAAAATTTATCGCTTTTTGTCTTTTGCATGTTCGGTAGCACTCGCAGCATATATAATTTTGTTTCTTCATCATTTATTAACAGAGAGTGCTTCTTATATGTCTGGTGCTACTTACAAATTTCTTGTTGGTGCAGAATTTGTTTTATTAATCATAGTATTTATAAGAATTTTCTGGGAATTCAGAAAATTGAAAGAAGTAGGAAAGGGGAATAAATAATGAAAATTTTAAAATTTATAATTTCAATCGTTTTAACTGTTTCAATCATATCGCCTAATATAAACTTTGCATTTGCAGAAGATTCTAACGTTGTTTTTGATGGTGAATTTTATAAAATCACCGAAATTGATAATGATTATCAAGTCCTTGATAAAGAAAATAACAAGACAGTTGATTTGATTGCTGAAAACGGAAAAATTTCAAAAATAAAATTTGATGATGGAACAGTTGTAACCCCATCACAGCAAAATACAACAACACCTGTTAAACGTATAGGGGTACCTATTCCAAAAGGTGTTGATCCATCAAGACTTACTTATCATTATCTTGATACAATTTATAGTGACACTTACAAGATTTCTAATTATAAATCTTTTTGGATTACAATAGCAGGTGCAGTTCCGCCTTTATCATTAGCAGTAACAATTGTTTCATTTCTTGACAGTGTACGTTCTTTAAATAACAACAAAGTTGTATATTTTAAGACAAAGCGCTATTATGCAGATGGCTACATGTACTATAAATACGTAACATATGCGTATAAGGATAGTAGCAGAAAAAAATTTATAAAGAAAAAAACCACTTATATAAAAATGTTCTAAAAAAATGTTGGCATTAATAAAGACTAGTTGAATTATAAACAAAAGAAACATACAGTAAGCATATTGCAAGAGACTCTATATTAGTGCATGATGATGAGCATTCTCACAGTATATTGATTGAAGAATTAGAACTGGAAAGCGAAGTATACTCAACAAGAGAAACAAAGGTCTATCAGATAAAGACAACCCTTTATATACAGTTAATAATCTTCATTTATTATTAAAACAATAAGGAGCTTATGACAAAGAACACCTCCAAGACTGGCTGAATCTATTTTGTCTGATTATGAATGACCAAAAGGATAAGTATGATAAGGTATTGAAATTTATAGAAATGGCAGTTTTGTCGCCAAAAAGAGTGCGATATCGAGATGCAATGAGCTCTAAACATAGTAAATAAGCGAATAATCACTACCCATTTGCAAAAGAGGAGCTAAAAATAATAGATTCTCATAGGAGGATTCATCATGAAATTTTCAACAAAAACAAACATCATGAAAATATGTACTAGATTGAGTACTGCGTTCACAGTATGATATTTGATGTTTGGTGATTCTTATACAATATTATCAAAAAATCGATCAATTATATTAGTTATACTCTTTGTGCTTGATGCAATCATTTTAAGATATCTTCTTAATGACAGAATGAAAGAGAACAAAGCAAAAGAAGTATTTTTACAAACTGATATATTTGTGCTTATTTCACTTATTGTTCTTATACCTTTGCATTTAGGTATTGTACATCCGATTATCGGTGCAGTATTATCAGGTTCAGTAATAATTTACCAGGCAATCGCAATTACTCATAATATTAAAGAGAGAAGAAAGAAAAAGAAACAAAAGAAATCAGACGCAATCCCTAGCGTCTAATAAAAAAATAATATACTATTATATGTAAGAGAGGTTCTATTATGAGAAAAATTTTGAATTATTTTACTGGTTCAATCATTACATTCTTATTTCTGATATTTAATGATCTTGATACGATTCCATTAAACTATCGTTTAGGAATAGCTGCAGTTATTTTGATTTTTGATGCAATAGTAGTTATTTATGAACTTATTGAAAGTATGAAGAAAAACAAATCCGCAAAAGTATTACTTCAAGAGAATATTTGTATGATCAGTACATTTATGATTTTACTGATTTTGAGAATAAGTCATCTTTCTCAAGAATGTAAGTTTGTGATTGCAGGGGTGGTAGTCTGTTATATTATAATAAGTATAATCTATAATCATAAGAAAAAGGTGGAAATTGAATAATCCACCTTTTTAGCTTATAGTTTAATTTCTTCATCACATCTTGAAGCAAGTTCCAAATCATGTGTGACCATAATGACTATCTTACCTTTTCTAGATAACTTATAGAGAATATCAAAGACGATATCTCTATTTTCTTTATCTAGGTTACCCGTTGGTTCATCACATAATATGATTTTTGTATCATGTAATAAGAGTCTTGCCAGGGCAATTCTTTGTTGCTGTCCACCTGATAACTTATATATCTTTTGTGTTATTGGTGTTTCTATACCGACTTGTTTTAATACTTCAGGAATAAGAGAATATTGATCTTTCTTTAAAATCATCTTTAGATTCTGTTCTATTGTTTCATTCTCTATTAATGCATAATTCTGAAATAAGAAACCAATAGTATGTTTATAAAGTTTCTGAATACTTTTGGGTTCTTTATCATCTATAAGTATGCTTCCTTGATCTTTCTTTTCTAAGAATCCTAATAGATATAATAATGTAGTTTTACCACAACCTGAAGGTCCAGTAATCGCGTAAATATGATTATCTTCAAAGGTATAACTAAAGTCCTGGATAATAGGTTTATCATAACTTTTATATAAATGAGATACTTTTAGACTCATGTTAATTCATCTCCTTTAAGACAAGAAATTACCTTGATCTTTTCTAAGGCATAAATGAGAAGTAAAGAGAGAAGCCAATCTACCATCAATATCATAATGATCATGATTGGATGAATAGTATGAATAAATAATGAAAGTAGAAGTAGCAACACATAACATATACTTTCCAACATAATATATTCCTGATATCTCTTGAAGAAAGAAATACCATGAATCTTTAATACAGAAATCTTCATAATTGATTTTTTGAAATAGAAGAAGATATATTCATAAATTAATATCAACATCAAAATAGAAGTTAATTGAATAGAGATAATGTTTTTCTGTATTGTCTTATTGAGTTCTTCTAGCTGTTCATTTAGTGTATTGTAAGGCTTTATGAAGTTAAGTACAGGTGGAATACCCGCTTCTTTAAGCTTCTTATTGATATTATGTGATGGAATCATATAAAGATAGGGATCATTGTTTTCATCTATCACAATAATAGAATTAATCAACCAGCCGTTATGTTTATGATGGGTAGAATAAGAATAAATCTTCTGATTATTCTTAATATATTGGATGGCATATCCATCACCATATTCTTTAATTGAAGAATCATTTTTTCTTGATAGTGGTACTAATAATGTTTGTGATTGAGGTTTAATAGAACGATTATTGATATCTTTGATATGAAAGATATCTAATACATTCTGATTCACACGTACACTATTAGGAATATTATGAAGAATATCTTCATCGAATTGCGCTTGAGATTCTACATAGAGAGAATTCTGTGAATCAATAAAGTTTTGTAGTTTCTTTAATATATCACTCCAGCCTTGCTGATCTGTGACATATTCTCCCTTAAAGGAATCAATGACAACCATATTCTGCGTTTTTTCTTTTATTGACTGTAAAGTCTTATATTCATACTGTGCTTTAGAGATAGAAGAATATAATACAGAAGTCATTACACATAATATACCTACTACAATCACTTTAAAACCAAATAAGACATAGGATTTCATATCTATGAGGTGACTACCTACGATATATTGTTTAATTGAATGACTAGAAATATATAGATAGAATATGAATTCTATAAGGGCATATAAGGCTAATAGAATAAGAAATAACAGTCCTTCATACTTCAATAGTATCCAATGATTATTCCCATTATAACCAATCATAAAATCTGTAATAAGACATACAAACCAATAGAAGAATACTAAACTGTACCATTCTTGATGATCTAATTGATAGAGAATGGACTTTGAATTGATTCCATGGAGTTTATAGATACCTATATGTTTTTGATAATCAATCATATCTAAAACTTTTAATAGAAACAAAGATTACAACAATACAACATAGAGGAAAGAATATTTCATAAGTATATCTTTAAGAGAAATAGAGTACTCTTCTTCATGTACAGTATTCTTTTGCACAATTATATTAGAATCATTACTTAAGTAACGCTGTATAGATTGATCATTTGTTAGCAAAGTAATTTCATAAATATGATGCCAGTTCTTTATTCTCTTATATGTGATTGTTTGTGAACCTGTTAGAGGAGAACCAAACTTCTTGATAGAGGGCTTGATAGGAAAACTAGTACTTGTTTCATAAACAAGTGATGTGTCATTCACATAGTTAGAGAAGTAGTAGGGGATATTTCTATTATCTAAGTATTGGGCTATGTCTTCTTTTTCTTCATTACTTGTACCATATTTGAAGGATACAAGCAGTGTTTGATTAGAATGATTAATAGCGGATTGACTTTGTGTATAGAAATACATAACTGAATGATCTAATACAGATATACACAGTAAGAATACCAACGAGATAAAGACAAAACATTTGAGAAGTCTTTTAATCACATCAATCACTCCTTTATATTATCTAATATAAAAATAACACTTTATAATAAAGTTATTCAATATAAATCATATTTTTACAAAAAAAACAAAATTGAATGTAAAAAAAGAGCTGTAATGATTTCTTTACAACTCTCGTTAATATTAATAGTTACCCTGAGCAATCATGGCATCTACAACTTTTTCAAATCCTGCAATATTTGCACCTTTGATTAAGTCATAACCTAAGCCATACTTTTCGGCTGCTGCAACAGAGTTATTGTAGATATCTACCATGATAGTATGTAGTTTTGCATCTACTTCTTCTTTAGTCCAGCTATAACGCATTGAGTTCTGACTCATTTCAAGTGCAGAAACTGCAACACCACCAGCATTTGCTGCCTTTGCAGGAGCTAAAGTACCTTCATGACCTGTGAAGTATGCAATAGCTTCTGGAGTAGTAGGCATATTAGCACCTTCGATAATATACTTACATCCGTTTTCTACTAACTTCTTAGCATCTTCTTCTTCGATTTCATTCTGTGTTGCACAAGGGAATGCCATATCACACTTAACACCCCAAGGTTTTTCTCCTGGATGGAATTCAGCACCGAACTTTTCAGCATAGTCTTTTAACTTAACATCGTTCTTAGTTCTGATTTCAACGAGGAAGTCCCATTTTTCCTGAGTATTGACACCTTCTGCATCATATACATAACCATCTCTACCAGAGATAGTAACAACCTTAGCACCAAATTCAGTTGCTTTCTGAGCAACACCCCATGCAACGTTACCATATCCAGAACATGCAATAGTTTTGCCTTCATAGCTGTCATTGAAATGTTTTAATACTTCATTACCATAATAAACAGCACCAAAACCAGTCGCTTCAGGACGAATTAAGCTTCCACCAAATGGTAAAGCCTTACCAGTTAAAACACCGTTTTCATAAGCATCTTTAATTCTCTTATACTGTCCAAATAAGTATCCAATTTCTCTTCCACCTACACCGATATCACCAGCAGGTACGTCTACGCTAGGACCGATATGACGGTATAATTCAGTCATGAATGACTGACAGAAACGCATTACTTCAGCATCGCTCTTACCTTGTGGGTCAAAGTCAGAACCACCTTTACCACCACCGATAGGTAAAGTTGTAAGAGAGTTCTTTAAGATCTGTTCAAGACCTAAGAATTTAATAATACCTAGGTTTACTGACGGATGGAATCTTAAACCACCTTTGTAAGGACCGATTGCGCTAGAGAACTGTACACGGTAACCTCTGTTCACAATAGTCTTACCTTCATCATTAACCCAAGGGACTTTAAACATAATAACTCTTTCAGGTTCAGTAAATCTTTCAAGGATCGCCATATTTTCATATTCAGGGTGTGCTTCAATAACTGGTTCCAAACTCTTTAAGATGTTTGTAGCCGCTTCGATGAATTCTGGCTGATCAGCATTCTTTTCTTTTAATTCTGTTAAAACCTTATCAACATATTTCATAACGAAATCCTCCTTAAATTAATTATATTATGCGTATGATAGAATTTCTATAAAATAAGAAATTATTATCACAAAGATAAAGCTAGGATTAAGGTGATAAAAAGCATGAACTACATTTTGTGAGTATACTTTAGGATTATGATTATTGAAAATAATTTATATATAAAAATTGGTAAATTATTTACTAATATTATTTGTATCAGTATAATATATAGTGTAGAAAGCGTTTACATTTATCTAAGTGAAAACGACAGAAACCCCCCACCTCAATATAAAAATGTAGTCGTTTTGGAATATCTGGAGATTTCTTGGTAAAACATATGAGAACATATTACTTTGATTCAAGTGGATTATATGATTTATATAACTACATTTCCAAAAAGACGCCAGCATCCTATATTGATGTTAAATCTAAATCTTAATGTATAGAGGTATAATTTTATGAGTACTAAAACAATAAAATTTCTTTTCTGTTTTGTTATTTATGTGATTTTATTTATTGCAGTTTCTTTTTATCCTGATCAAACAATTGTTGCAATCCCTATCGCAGATACGCTATTTGAGTTTGTTTCAATACCAACATTTTTCCACTCATGTCTTTTAATTCCATTTGTTGGAAATACAGTGTTACTTATCTACTTCTTTAAGGATGAAATTAAAAACTTCTTCAAATTCTAGGTTAAATAAGCGAATTACTAGTATATACATAATAATCCTAACTTATAGCAGGGGTCCTGGGAGATAGCGGAAGCTATCTCTTTTCTAATGTTTTTAAGTGCATCTAGAATATGAAAAAGTATTCATCATGCAAAAGAGAATAACCTTTTTAGGAGAGTATATATGAAAAAGAGCTGTAACGCTCAAGGTAGTAGTCAATACTGTCTATTCGTTACAGCCCAAAGATTTTTGAATCAGTTTAGCTATGCAATCTTTTCACCTTTTAATAACTTATAAACGATATAAGCGACTAAAGCACCAATAAGTGGTGATAATAAGAATACCCATAACTGATTAAGTGCAGTGCCTTTACCAAGTATCTTCATAATAACTGCTGGACCAAATGATCTTGCAGGGTTAATAGAAGCACCAGTAAATGGGATACCTAAAATTGTGACAAGTGTTAATGCACCACCGATTAATAATCCAGATATTTTTTCTAATCTTTCATCATTTACTACATGTAAGTACACTGATACAAATACAAAAGTTAATACAGATTCTATAAGAATAGCACCTTTTACATCTAATGAAATCATACTTAAAGAACTATATCCTGTTTGTCCAACACCTAAAGTTGTAATAGATACACTAGGAATACACTTAAGAATGCCAAGTAGTAATCCACTTGCAAGAAGTGCACCTAATAGTTGTGCCACAATATAAAGGATCATTTCTATGAGAGAGATAGCTCCATTAAAATACATTGCGACAGATACTGCTGGATTGACATGTGTTCCTGAAATAGAAGAGAACATATAATAAACAAATGTCATTGCAAGACCAAATACAACTGCAATACCGATAATACCTGCTACTGTACTATATGTAGAACCTAATCCTGTAGATCCAAGTAATGCATAAGCTGTAGTACCTAGAAATACAAGTAGGAAAGTACCAAGTAGTTCGGATAGAAATTTCTTGATTTTCATTGAATACCTCCAATATTTTTATGAAATGAGTGTAAGACAAATTCAACAACTTGTCAAATGACCTTAATCCATGTAGAATGTGAAAAGGTGATAAAAAATGAAAAAATTCAAAGATTTTAGAGTAACAGTATTTATGATTGTTATGATTCCTGCATTACTCGCATTATCTATTTATTCCAAAGTTGTATGGCATTCACAGATGCGTTTTGTCTTAGCTCTTATTATGACAATCACTATCGCATTAATCTGTCTTGCTGGCTATAATCTTCACTTATATAGCGATATTATCATGATATATACATGGAAATATGTCGCATTACTTCCAGAAATGATTGAGGTAAAAGATATTAAATCAATCAAGGCAGTAAGTAAGCATAAGATTAAGATTGCGCATAAGTATATTTCTTATGCTTATGTGAGTAATAGTGAAGAGTTCATGGAAAACTATCAATTATTACAGGAATCTGCGAAAGAACAAGAAAATATGTAAAATCATGTGAAATACCAAATGGGCATCTATTTGGTGTTTTCTTTTACAAAAAGACCATATAGTCGTATGACTATATGGCCTGATTATTTCTCTTTGAGTACAGTATACATATTAACTAAAGATAATATGATAGATATACCGAAGAATAGTGTATCGAGACCACTGGAACTTATACCCAATTCATCTATAAGAATAGCTGTGTTCCACAAAGATATTGCAGCAGATATAGAGATGCCTAAAGAAATCAAAACAAGTAGTACGCTATTATTATGATTACGTTTGATAAATAGGAATAAGAGTAACTGTAGAATCAATACAATTAAGAAGTAAATAATACTTGTAGACATGATTTTCTCCTTTCTCTTTATGTTAAGTGATTTATAAATATATTATATTATAATAATATCAACAAGTATATATATTTGAATAGGTGTTGTAGAATGAATAATGCATACATACAATGTATTAAAATTTTTACATCATTGTGACAATCACTTTTTTCATCTTATGCAAAAAAGAACTTTTAGAAGATAATAAGTGTATGATGCCTTCTAGGGGGTTAAAGATATGGATTTAGCTATTTCACTTGCTACACAAATTGGAGCTTTATTTATTATGATAGGAGTAGGATATGTACTGATTAAAACAGATATATGTACAATATCAGAATCTAAACTTTTATCACAGATTGTATTATATGTTTCTGCACCTTGTGCAATCATCAATTCATTCCAGATTGACTTGACAGAAGAAAAGCTAAAAGGTTTCTTACTGTCTATTGGTGCAGCTATTCTTATACATATTATTTATTATATACTTGCTAAGATACTCACAAAGAAATGTCATTTTAATGCGATTGAATCAATGTCCATCATGTATCCTAACTGTGGAAACTTGATTCTTCCTCTTGTTTCTATCGTATTAGGGAACGAAATGGTTTTCTATTGTTCAGGTTATATGATTGTACAGACTATATTATTGTGGACACATTGTAAGTTCATTATTAGTGAAGATACACACTTTGATTTAAAGAAGATTTTATTGAACATCAACATGATTGCGATTGCAGCAGGTATCATTATGTTCTTCTTACAGATTAAATTGCCTACAATGTTTCAGAGTGCTGTATCTGGGATGGGCAGCTTAATGGGACCATTGAGTATGTTTGTAGTAGGAATGTTACTTGCTGGTATGAATATGAAGGAAGTCTTTACCAATGTCCGTGCTTATGTCGTATGTTTCCTTCGTTTAGTTGTATTCCCAGCAATTATTTTATTAGTTTTTATTTTTACAGGTATGACAAAACTATTCCCAAGTGCATCACAGGTATTAATGATTTCATTACTTGCAGCCAGTGGCCCTGCAGCTTCTACTGTGACTCAGTTTGCGCAATTATATGATAATCATGCTTTTGAAAGTTCAGTTATTAACGCATTATCTGTTCTTTTATGTATTATTACTATGCCAATCATCAATATCATCTATACGTTTTTGTTGTAAAATATAAAAACAACGTGCATAATAGTGAATATAAGGAGGGCCACAATGTCACAAACTACGAAACGCGCTATTGAAGCGTCATTGAAACATTTATTATTAAAGAAGCCTCTTGATAAGATCACTATTAATGATATTGCGGAAGACTGTGGTATCAGCCGTATGACTTTCTATTATCATTTCCAGGATATTTATGATCTCGTAGAATGGTCATGTATTCAGGATGCTGAAGAAGTATTACAGGGCCATAAAACATCTAATACATGGGAAGAAGGTCTCTATGCACTCTTTGGTGCTATCTTAGACAACAAACCATTTGTCACTAATGTTTATCGTTCTGTTAGTCGTGAACATGTAGAAACATATCTTTATAGAATTGTATATAAGTTATTAAAGGATGTTGTAGATGAACAGGCTGTAGGAATGAATGTCAGAGAAGATGACAAAGAGTTCCTTGCGAATTTCTATAAGTATTCTTTTGTAGGTCTTACATTAGAATGGATCAATAATGATATGCGACAGGACCCAGAACTTATTATCCGTAAACTAGATAAAGCAATCAAAGGAAACATCAAAGCGGCCTTAAAACGCTATGAAACCTTTTAAACAAAAACACTATAATGTATAAAAAATAAACATCTTGTATGGGATGTTTATTTTTTTATATTTTATTTTTTCTATACTATGAGGATAGGGGGGATTGCCATGGATTTATTTGTGAAGCCAAGAAAAAGAGAAAACATTGATGCACATAATGCATATATATTAGGAAGTGACTTTACTAGCTTAGTGACTGCCTGTTATTTATTGAGAGATGGTTCATTAAAGGGTGAACATATTCATATTATAGATTCAGTAGATTCATTTCACCATTATGAGTCTTATCTTTCCTTTGTAGATAATCGTAGTCTTTATTTATGGGATATATTACGTTCTATACCTTCTATAGAAACAGAGGGACTCACTGTTTTAGATGAAATGACTTATTTAAATCATGATGCACCTATGAAGACTATTCATAATATACAATTAAGTGATCAATTAATATCAGAACTTGTTCATTTCTTCTTTACTTCAGATGAACAATTAGAAGATAAACAGGTTAAAGATGTATTCAGTCAGGACTTTATGGAATCTGATTTCTACTATTATTGGCATGCTTTATTTCCAGTCAATGATGCTTATTCTTTTAAAGTAACATTACATCGCTATATGCATATATTGACCTCGTACAGCATGATTTCTCCTAAGTATTGTATATATGAATCAGTGATTGTACCTATTATAGAATATCTAGAGGCACATCATGTAGTCTTCCATTTCAATACTGAAGTCACTCATGTAGAAATAGAAGACAATGAAGCGACTGCTTTCACAATTAAGAGTGAAGGTATGGAAGAAACTATAGATCTGACAAAACAGGATCTTCTATTTATTCATACAAGTCAAAGTAAAGATTCTATAGCCCATGCAGTCATTACAACTCATGATGAGAAAATCATCCATTACCTAAGAAATATACTTCAAATAGATCCACTTTCTGGTGAAGATATTACAGGTGGTGTGATTCCAATTAATGAATCAGCCTGGGAACTCAACTGGACAATACCAAGACAGCCTTACTATAAGAACCAGAAAGAGAATGAATGTGTCATTCTACTTCATGGATTACATCCAGAGAAAACAGGTGATTATGTAGAAAAGTCTATGTTAGAAAGTAAAGGCTATGAGATATGTGCAGAATGGCTTTATCATTTAGGTATTCCACAAGATAAAATCAATGAACTCTCATTGATGTCTGCTTCTACCGTTTCTTACACTCATACTAGTACTCATTGTGAAGCACACATCAATGGATTAAATTATGCTTATATAGGTGAAGGAGTTTCATTACCTTATGAATATCCAGGAAGCTTAGATTATCTCGTACATACCGCAATGAATGCAGTGTATTGTTTATTACATATCACTAGAAGTATTCCTACTTATCGTTATTCTATTGAAGACTATTTAAGTGTCTTCTCATCTTTATATGGTGATGAGACTTTCATGGAAAGTCAGTCATTCACAAAACGTCTTGTCTTAAAAGAACTATTAAGAAGAATAGAGGGCTCTGATCTAGAAGCCCTATTAAAGGAATATAAGTTCTTCTAGATAATATGAAAGTACTTTCTTATAAGAATCTCATTATGAGGTTCTTTTTTTGTGCGACAGGCAGTCGCTTATATGTTATGTCAACAGGGGCATGACATTTTCTACTTGTGAACTACCTCGACTTAATACTCCGTATTCTTATTGCGTGTCCACTTCGTCTCTACTGTATAGACAATATTTGCATCCACAACGCTACTTTTACGCATGATATTTAATGCACCATTCACATCTGCATTCAGAACTTGTCCACTAGCTGTTCTATACTGTCCAAGATTTATTCTCTTTCCACTGAAATGGTATTCTTCAGTATCATCACTCTTATAGACTGGTATGACATCCTTATCCCAAAAACTTGACTATGTTGGAATCCTTCTGAAATGTTTCATTATATCCCACAACAAGAGTTCTAATATCATGATTGATACAGTAATCAATCACCCTGCGTGCAGTCTTATTCATGTAGTCATTTCTGCCGTTTTCATTTAGATAAAAGAATGGAAAACCAATTATTAGTAGAATTCTTCTAAAAATATTACTTTGAATTATTCTTAATAAATACGTATAATAATGATGTAAGGAGTGATTGCTATGCCAGTTATTAAACCTATTTCAGATTTAAGAAATTATAATCAAGTGTTAGAAAAAGTATCTGTTGGTTCACCTGTTTATTTGACAAAAAATGGTCATGGTTGTTATACCATTATGGATAACAATGAACAGGAGGAAATGTATGAAAAAGCAATGAAGTACGATAAACTTGTTGCTGAGATGAAACTTATGAGCATGTTAAATGAAAGTGTTGTTTCTGCTAATGAAGAAGGGTGGATTGATGAAGATGAAATGCTAAAACATTTTGAAAAGAGATTCGATAATGATTAAAATATTTTACTCACCAAAATCAAGAAAAGATTTGGATAGAATTTATGATTATATCTATGATGATTTGAATAATCCGATTGCAGCAGAAAAAACAGTAAAAGGAATTCTCGATAAAATTAGTGAACTTAAGGAATATCCCCAACTTGGACCAGTATGGTATTTAGAAAATAATATTGATAGTGGATTTCGATTTTTAACATGTGATAATTACATTATATTTCGCTCAATTTAAGAAAATTGTTGCTTTGAGTAATCTTATTCAGCGAATATACCA
>NZ_FR898767.1:0-9333 GCF_000437715.1 Catenibacterium sp. CAG:290 | reverse complement strand
TCTTAACTTAATGACATTGCCTCCGGGGAGGTTTTATTTCTTCTTTTTCTTATGTCTTGTCTTTTTGCGATAAGGATTGAACTGCTGCTGAGTCTTCATCGGTCTTTGTGTTGGCATACCAGTTGTAGGATCAATGTTGCCTAACTGTTTCATGACCTTACGTGACTGTTCAAACTGTTTTAATAGCTTATTAATTTCAGTCACAGACTGACCACAACCCTTGGCAATTCTTTCTTTACGTGATGAATTAATCATATCAGGATTTGCACGTTCTGCTTTAGTCATAGAATAGATGATTGATTCAGTCATCTTCATCTTAGCAGCAGCATCATCATCATTTAAATTAGGAATCTTAGGCATTCCTGGAATCATCTTTAATAAACCAGATAAAGGACCCATCTTCTGAAGTTTCTTCATCTGATCAAGCATATCATCTAAACCAAAAGTACCGGCTTTCATCTTATTGAAAGCTTTCATACTTTCTTTTTCATCATAAACATCCTGTACCTTTTCTACAAGGGAAACAACATCCCCCATACCAAGGATACGATCTGCCATACGGTCAGGATAGAAATAATCAATTTCATCTAATTTTTCACCTGTACCGATATATTTAATAGGAACATGAGTGACATGTCTAATAGAGAGGGCACCCCCACCACGTGCGTCACCATCTAACTTAGTTAAAACTGCACCAGTGATTCCTAGTCTATCATTGAATGTTGAAGCAACATTAACGATTTCCTGACCAGCTAATGAGTCAACAACTAAAAGGATTTCATCAGGATGGGCAATTTCTTTAACGTTTGCAAGCTCCTGCATCAACTTTTCATCAATCTGTAAACGACCAGCAGTATCGATGATCACTACATCGTTGTGATCATCACGCGCTTTAGCTAAAGCTTCAGTAACAATTGTTTCTACAGGTGTATCAGTTCCTTTAGAGAATACTGGTATATTAAGTTGTGCCCCTAATGTCTTTAACTGATCAATGGCAGCAGGACGATAAATATCGCCAGCAACCAATAAAGGCTTCTTACCTTGTTTTTCAGTGATTAATTTAGCAATCTTACCAGCAGTTGTAGTTTTACCTGAACCCTGTAAACCAACCATCATGATGATTGTAGGATCTTTAGAGTAGTCTACAGTCACCATTTCTGTACCAAGTAATGATACTAATTCATCATGAACAATCTTAACAAGAACCTGTCCTGGTTTTAATGAACCAATAACGTTCTGACCGATTGCTTTTTCTTTTGTATTTGCAATAAACTCTTTAACTACCTGGTAGTTAACATCGGCTTCAAGTAAAGCCAAACGGATTTCACGAAGCATCTCCTCCATGTTTGCTTCAGTAAGAGTCGCTTGTCCTGTTACCTTTTTTAATGTCTCTTGGAGTCTATCTGATAAAGATTCAAAAGCCATAATTACCTCCCTAGATATTCTTCAGCATTTCAAGATATTCATCAATATCTTCATGCTTCTTATTCTTTTCTTCTTCAATCTTATTAATTAAATTAAGTCTCTTACGATGATTTTCAAGAATATGTAATTTAGATTCATACTTCTCTAAACTCATCACAGAACGCTTAATATTATCAAAAACAGCATTTTTAGAAACACTTAAGTCTTCAGCTATTTCTGATAGAGACAGATCTTCCTCATAGTAGAGAGAAAGATACTGTTTCTGTTTGTCTGTCAACAATTCTCTATAACAATCCATCAAGAGGATGACTTGTTCTTTCTTTTTTAACTCTTCATCCATCATCTTACTCCATTAGATCATTACACAAACCATAAATATACTGTTCAAGATCAAATTCCTGTAAGTCATCAATCTTTTCACCTAGACCAATAAACTTAACAGGGATATTCAACATATCCTTAATAGAAAGAATAATACCACCCTTGGCAGTACCATCCATCTTAGTAAGGACGATACCTGTAATATCTGTAATCTTAGAGAATTCTACAGCCTGTGAAATACCATTCTGACCTGTTGTTGCATCTACTACAAGTAATGTTTCCTGAGGTCCTTCTGGTACAACTCTCTTGATGATACGATTCATCTTTTCAAGTTCTTTCATTAAGTTTACTTTATTCTGTAAACGTCCTGCTGTATCACAGATGAGTACATCATAACCGCCTGCTTTTGCCTGTTCTAATGCATCAAAGATAACAGAAGAAGGATCTCCCCCTTCTTTACCCTTAACACAAGGAATATTTAAACGGTTTGCCCATTCAGCAAGCTGTTCAATGGCACCAGCTCTAAATGTATCACCAGCAGCCACCATAACCTTCTTGCCTTCTTCATGCATAATCTTATTGGCAAGCTTAGCGATAGTAGTTGTTTTCCCTGCACCATTGACACCAACCATCAAGATGACTGTTAAGTCATTTTCTGCATAGTTGATCTTAGTTGTCATATATGAATCATTGGCATAGATGACAAACATCTTATCAACGATAATATCATTAATCGCATGAGGATCCTTGATATTTTCAAGACGTACTTCCTTCTTGATTTCATCTACAATCTTCATAACCATGTTGACACCAACATCACTCATGATCAGGATATTTTCTAACTCATCAAAATATTCATCGTTGATTTCACGATATCTTGCGGCTAACGCATTAATTTTAGATGAGAAAGAAGCAGATGATTTATCAAGACCAGCAACATACTTCTCATTCTGTTTTGTAGACTTACCTACAAATGTTTCTTTAATCTTTTGAAAAAATCCCATAATGCATCCTCCTAACTGCTTGCATATTCAGTGGCATCCTTAAGCTTAACACTGACAAGCTTAGTGACACCTTTTTCCTGCATTGTAGCCCCATATAACAGGTCACATTCAGCCATAGTTCCTTCACGATGTGTAACGACAATAAATTGTGTCTGATCTGAGAAACTACGTAAATACTTCGCAAAACGCTCTACATTCGCAATATCAAGTGCCGCTTCTACTTCATCGAGAATACATAAAGGAGATGGCTTAACGCTGATCATCGCAAATAAGCAGCTTAATGCGATTAGTGCATTTTCTCCTCCTGAGAAAGAATGCAGCTTAGCAGCCTTTCCAGGTGGCTGTGCTTCAATATCAATACCTGTTTCTAGAATATTATCTGGATCAGTATATTTAAGTGAAGCATGTCCTCCGCCAAATAAATAACGGAATACATCGTTGAATGCCTTATTAATGGCTTCAAATGAAGTGCTGAACTTCTCAACCATAATAGCATCCATATCTTTAATAGCTTTTAATAAGCTATCCTGTGCTTCTAATAATTGTGAACGCTGCGTACTTAGTGTTTCATAACGTGTACTTACATCATTGTATTGTTCAATGGATTCTACATTGACATGTCCTAGTGACGCAATACGCTGTCTTAAATCACGTACTTTATCCTTAGCCTTATCAATATCAATGGACATATCGGCTTTTTCCTGTGCATGTTCAAAAGTCATTGCATATGCATCATTAAGTCTTAATAAGTAGTTCTGAATCTCTGTTTCTAAACGAGACTTTGCGACCTTCTTATCCGTACTCTGACTTTCTACATCTTTTAAAGCAGCACGATGTTCACGTAAACGACGAGAGACTTCATCATTTTCATTCACATAACCCATACGGATTGTACGTTTTGCCTGAATTGTTTCTTTTAATTCATCACGACGTCTTTTTGCATCATTTAAACGATCAAGTAATTCATTGTTTTGAGTGCCTTTGATGACTTCATCAAGTTCGACACTCTGGTGTGTTAAGTTTTCATAATCAGCCTTAGCGACTTCATATTCATTCTTCTTGTTTGTGACAACAAGTTCAAGTTTTGCGAGAGACATCTGTTTCTGCATAAAGAGCTGTCCAATTTCTCTTCCCTCATTTTCTAATGTATGAAGATCTGACTTCATCTTATTAAGATCTTTTTCTTGTTGATCTAATGTACGAGACACACGTTCTAATTCTCTTTTAGACATCATTGAATTATTTGTATGCTTATTTGCACCACCAGTTAAAGAACCACCTACATTGATGATATCTCCTTCAAGGGTGACAACACGATAGCGATGATAAATAGATTTTGCGATTTCTGTCGCATGATCTAGATGATCAGCTACAATTGTATTACCTAACTGGTTTAATACAACATCACTAATAGACTTATCATAAGTCACAAAATCACTCATTACACCTAAATATCCAAGAGACTGTTCAGCAAGCATCTTTGCTTCATCTCTTAATAATCTAGGTTTCATTGTATCAATAGGTAGGAATGTTGCACGTCCTGCCTTATTCTTTCTCAAGAAATAAATAGCTTCTTTTGCCTGATCATTTGTACGAGTGACAATAAATTGCACTGCCCCACCTAGCGCTGTTGCAAGTGCTGTTTCATAGGTTTCCTCTGTTTCAATCAGATCACCTAAAGTACCACAAATACCAGATAAAGAATTTTTCGCACCTAAAATAGTACGTACACCATAGCTATAGCCACTCTTATTCTCAATAATATCAGTCAATCTTGTCTTCTCAGTACGAGAATTATGAATGTCAATATTCTTCTTTTCAATTAACGAACGAAGATTTGCCTGCTGTTTCTTATTTAAGGAATCCTTTTGAGAAAGGTCATTCTTTTCTTTCTTGACATCATTATAACGCTTCACTCTATCGTTATAATCTATAATCGCATCTTGAAGAATAGACTTCATACTTGCTTTCTTTTGTTCTATATCTTCCTGGCTTGTTGTTTCTAATATATGCTTACGATTGGCATCAATTTCAACCTTCTGTGTTTCAAGACTGCTGACTTCATTCATTGCCTCTAATAGCTTTTCCTGAAGTTCATTGACTTCCTGGTCAAGTGCATACATCTTCTTTTCAAGTTCTTCACTCTGCTTTTCATCAAAAATAACAGCACCATCATTGGTAATACGTTCATTTTCTAGGTCTTCTAACTCTTTATTTAAAGTCTTTAATTCTTCAGAAAGAGTACTGATTTCCTTTACTAGCACTGAAACTTCTACTTTCTGAAGTTCTTCTTTGAACTCTAAATATGTTTCAGCCTTTTCTTTTTGTCTTTTCAATGGTCCTATCTGTCGTTCTAATTCACTACAGATATCCTGAACACGGTCTAGATTGTCTGTTGTACGTTCAAGCTTTCTGACTGTTTCAATCTTACGTTTCTTATATTTTGCAACACCTGCTGCTTCTTCAAACATCGCACGTCGATCTTCTGGTTTGCTTTTCACAAACTCATTGATATTATTCTGAGAAATAATAGATAAAGAATCTCTACCAAGACCTGTATCCATAATCAAATCAGTAATATCCTTTAAACGGCACTGTTCTCTATTTAATAAGAATTCAGAATCACCTGTACGATAAAGACGACGTGTGATTTCTATTTCATTAGAATTAAAATCAAGAAAATGATCTTCGTTATTAAAGACAAGTGTCACTTCTGCTTCACCCTGTGCTTTACGATCTTCACTTCCAGAGAAAATGACATCCGTCATTGTTTCTCCACGCATTGCCTTTGCAGACTTTTCTCCTAGTACCCAGCGGATGGCATCAGTAATATTTGATTTACCGCATCCATTAGGCCCTACTATTCCAGTAATACCTGGCATGAATTCAACTACACTTTTATCCGCGAAGGATTTAAAACCATGAAGTTCAATTCGTTTTAAATACATGTTATTCCTCTCTAATCTAAAATAACTTTGCCGTCTTCAAAACCTTTTACGATTGCAAGAGACTGTACTTCATATCCAGCTTCTTCAATTCTATGTCTTCCCTGCTGGAATCCTTTTTCAACGACAATACCAATACCTTCAACTGTTGCACCTGCCTGATGACATAAGTCAATCATGCCCATAACAGCTTCACCATTAGCTAAGAAATCATCCACGATTAATACATGGTCTTCTGGACTTAAATACTTCTTAGAAATCTGTCCAATATAGTCTTTATTCTTAGTATAAGAATGAATTTCTGTAGTATAGAAATCATTGTCAGTAATTGAAGAAGAACCCTTCTTAGTAAATACTACATGACAATTATTGAATTTCTGTGCAACGACAACTGCTAAACCAATACCACTTGCTTCAATAGTAACAATCTTGTTGATTGGTTTATTGTTATATCTTTCATAGAATGCATCTGCAATCTTATTAAATAGTTCTACATCAATCTGATGATTTAAAAAACTATCTACTCTTAATACATTCTCATTAATAACATATCCGTCTTCTAAAATCTTTCTCTTTAACTCTTCCATCTTCACTAATCCTTTTTCTTTTTTGTGAGTCCTGTAAACATCTCATATGGGATATAAACAGTAAATACAGAACCAACATCTTCTTGTGATTCTACATCTATTTTATAGTGATGTAAATCAATAATCCTTTTTACTATAGATAAACCAAGTCCATTCCCTTCAATTGTACGTGATTTATCCTGTCTATAGAATCTTTCAAAGATATGAGAAATAGCATCTTGGCTCATTCCCACACCTGTATCTTCAAATCTTACCTGTAGTTCAGTCGGTGTTCTTCTCACTTCTACTGTTACTACACCATGCTCATTCGTATACTTGATCGCATTACTTAATAAATTGATCCATACCTGTTCCATACGGCTTTCATCTGCTTCAATAATGAATTCTTTTTTAGGATGAATGAATTCTATTTCAATATCCTTACTTAAAGCCGCATTATCTTCCATCTCAATAACACGATTAAGCTGTTCAATAAGTGGGAATTCACTCTTATCTAATGATGTATCTTCACCATCTAATAATGTTAATTGAAGCATATTCTTAGATAGATGAGACAAACGATTTGAATTGAACAATATAATATCTGCATATTTCTGTCTTTGTTCATCTGTCAGATTCTCATTCTTTAATATTGTCGCAAATCCACTAATAGCCGTTAAAGGCGTCTGGAACTCATGAGATACATCCGATATAAATTGTTGTCGGATTGTTTCCTGCTTAGCGAGTCTGACTGCCATTTGATTGAAGGAAGCATACAATGAGGATATTTCATCCTTTCCTTCATAATTGACACGCACCTTATAATTCCCTTTCGCAAGCTCATCAGTGACCTTTGTGAGACGTGAGATTGGTTTCACAATAATATCTGCAACAATCAGGAAGACAATACTTCCTGTCATCATAAAGATGATAGCTGCACTTGTATAAGACTTCATAAAGATATCTTTTGTAGCAGAAAAATCCTTCTGAACTGTAATCACATATGTTTGATTATCAATCTTAAATGCTTTCGCATATTGCGAAATGATTCCTTCGCTACGTAATGACTTTTCTTTAGAAGTCGCAAGTGTTTTTAATTCATCATCTTTAAGTATAAGTTTCTTATTAACATGTCCATAACTTTTTGTCTGTCCTTCACATGTGACGGTGAAAGACATTTCTGATGTTTCTGAATAATCTGCTAAAATCTTATCCTGATTCTTATCATCAATTAACTTGATCAAATCTGCAATATGATTGGAAGAATGTTCTAACTCTTCTAATGCCAGTTGATCAGAGTCACGATTATAAGATCTGATTGTAAAGAAACAACAGATTGAAAAGCTTAATAAAGATGTTAATAAAAAGCCAATTATAAGTTTACTATAAATAGACTTCATTACTCAACCTCTATTTTATAACCTAAGCCACGTACTGTCACAACTTTGAATCCTGGGAGATGCCCAAGATTCTCACGAATACGCTTAATGTGAACATCTACTGTACGATCAAAACCGTCATAATCCATTCCCCAGATTTTTTCAATAAGCTGTTCTCTCGTGAAAATCTGATTAGGATTTTTTGCGAGTTCAAATGCCAATTCAAACTGTTTTAAAGGAAGATGGATAATCTGATCCTGATAACGCACTTCATATTTATCACCATCAAAGATGACATCACCAATCTTCACTACATTAGAAGAATTAATACTATAACGCTTTAAGATTGTTTTAACACGCGCCATTAATTCATCTGGGTCAAAAGGTTTTGTAACATAGTCATCAATACCTAAAGAGAATCCTCTTAATTTATCTTTTGATTGTGATTTAGCTGTCAACATAATGACCGGGAATTCACGATATTGTCTCATTTGTTCAACAAGTTCAAAACCATCCATTCCGGGCATCATGATATCAACAACAGCCAAATCAATATATTGGTTTTCTACTATGTCCAATGCTTCTTCAGCATTAGCTGCTTCAATTGTATCAAAACCTGCTTTATCAAGATAGAAACGCACCAATTCTCTAATATGCATTTCATCATCTACAACCATGATTTTAGATTTCATCTTATTTCACCTCATTTTTTCTCATTATATCATACTTATTGCATCATGAAGAGATGAAAGTAAGTCCTCAAGCTGATCTAGACTCGAAAGTGTTGCACCTGAAGCAAGGGCATGTCCTCCCCCACCAAACTTAGCAGCCACTTCATTAATAATCGCATTTCTAGAACGAATAGAGACACGATAGACATTATCTTTCGTATTTTCTGTAATAGCACACCAGACTTCAAATTCCTTGACATTCGCAAGTGTATTGACGTAGCTAGAGCCTTCTTCACGACTAATACCTAATTCTTTAAGGTCTTCATCCTTCAATATATAGTAAGCCACTTTATCATTGACTTTATAATTGTTCAAGATAAACTGTGTGACTTTTAAATCTTTTTCTTCTCTTAAATACATTGTTTGATAGATTTCTTCAATATTAATACCGAATTCCAATAAGTAAGATGCTGCCTTGAATGTACGCTCATCAGTAGAGCGATACATAAATCTATTTGTATCACCAATAATACCCATATATAAAGCACGTGCACCTTGTTCATTTAAAGAATAAACATCCTTTACTTCTTCTAATAATAGAGAAACAATCTGTGAAGCACTTGATACAGTGGCATCTTCAATATTGATATCTCCATAAGAATCTACGACGATATGATGATCAATCTTAATGATCTTCTCACATCCTGAAATATCACCATCAATACGTTCACGATTAGCTGTATCAATCACAATACCTAGAGTAGGAAGTTCTTTTTCTTCATCTATAGGGGCATTGAATTTTTCCCATAAAACATTCTCAAAGCTCCCTTTTAACACAACATTGATTTCTGGAAAGTTTTCTTTTAAGAAATAATACATACCTACAGTAGAACCAAAAGCGTCATAATCAGGATTAATATGACGATATAAGAATACTTGTTTATATTGTTTTAATAAATTAATTATTTTATCCATAATTTAACCCACCTCGTATAATATGTACGTAATCAGTTAATGAACTC
>NZ_FR898766.1:0-12660 GCF_000437715.1 Catenibacterium sp. CAG:290 | reverse complement strand
ATTAACTGATTACGTACATATTATACGAGAGGGATATGATATGGAAGGAATTATATTTAATATACAGAAATTTAGTATTCACGATGGACCTGGTATTCGTACAACAGTGTTTTTTAAAGGATGTCCATTAAGATGTGAATGGTGTGCTAATCCTGAGAGTCAGGCAGTGAGTCCTCAGGTTTTATACAATAATGAGAAATGTCTTCATTGTGCGACATGTGTACATACCTGTCCTAAAGGTGCTATAAAGATGGAAGATGGCTTGATTCGAATTGATCATAAAACATGTGATCATTGTATGGAATGTGTTAAAGCCTGCCCTGGTAAAGCCTTAACACAGGAAGGTGAAATCAAGACAGTAGAAGAAGTTGTTGATATTTGTATGCAGGACATTGATTTCTATGAAGAATCTAATGGTGGTGTTACTTTATCTGGTGGAGAAGCTATGGTGCAATATGATTTCATGATGGCTCTTGTTCATGCATTAAAAGAAAAAGGACTTCATCTTGCGATTGAAACAACAGGTATTGTGGATCATGAGAAGTTTAAGAAAGCAGCCCCTTTATTTGATCTTTTACTATTTGATGTAAAACAGGCTGATCCAATGAAGCATAAGAAGGGAACACATGTCACAAATGAAGTCATTCAAAAGAACTTCAAATGGGCTATTGAACAGGGATTGAATGTGTTGCCTAGAATACCTGTTATTCCTGGCTTTAATGAAACATTAGAAGATGCGAAAGAACTCGCAACATGCATTAAAGAAGCAGGCGCGAAAGATGTACAGCTTCTTCCATTCCATCAGTTTGGTGAAAATAAATATAAACTACTTGGTAAAGACTATAAGCTTCATGAAGTAGAAGCATTACATCCTGAAGATTTAGTGGATTATCAAAATGAGTTCATCAAGTGTGGGTTGAATTGTTTCTTCTAGATTAATATAATGAGTGCGGAGGTAATCTATGAAAGACCGCTATAACAAAATATTAGAACTACTTACAAAAGAAAAGAAAATAGAAGTCAATGAATTATCTCAAATACTTGGGGTATCCAATGTCACTATACGTAAAGATTTAGATGCACTTGAAGAAAAAGGGATTATTAAAAGAGGACATGGCTATGCCATCCTTGCGAATAAGGATGATATCAATGGACGCTTAGCTTATCATTATGAAATAAAGAAAAGAATTGCACAAAAGGCTGCAGAACTTATTCATGATGGAGATACCATTATGATTGAAAGTGGGAGCTGCTGTGCGATTCTTGCAGATACAATTGCATCAGAGAAACTAGATGTCACTATTGTGACTAACAGTGCTTTTATTGCAGGATATATTCGCGATAAAAAGAATACCAATGTGATTCTTCTAGGTGGTGCTTACCAGAAAGATTCACAGGTTATGGTAGGACCTATCGTGGCACAATGTGCTCAAAATTTCTGTGTTGATCAGTTATTTATTGGTGCTGATGGTTATAATCCTCGTGTAGGTTTCACAAATAGTGATCATTTACGTGCGCAGGCTGTCAGAGATATGGCTGAACAGGCAGAACATATTATTGTCTTAACTGAAAGTGAAAAGTTTAATTCACACGGTGTTGTACCTCTTCAGTTAAAAGAACGTATTGATACAATCATTACAGATGATCATATTCCAGAAGATATTAAAGCACATTTATTATCAGAAAATAAAACATTACTCACTATAGAAAACGAATAAACGGAAGGGGTCCCTTCCGTTTTACTTTAAGTCTTTTATAATACGTTGTAATTCTCCTGGCTGACCATCTTTATAAGGTATCTTATAAGATGTCCCATCTGTTAAGCATAAACAATTTAATTGTCCTCTATCTGCCACAGCGAGTCCACCATCAATACCAATCTTATTATGATAATCAGGATCGTACCAGATATTAAAAGAATGATCATCATTCACATAACATAAAGGCGTATGACCAAATATATAAGTATATTCAGGATTACATGGATTCATATAGAAATATTCTCTAATCCAGGCAAGTAATTCAGGATCACTATCTTCTATATTGGTTACCTCAGGATCCACTCCTGCATGCACCATTACATAATGCTTGCCCTGGTAATCAAGTTCTATATAGTTAGGTAGACTATCAATAAAATCAATAATTTCCTGGACAAACTCTTTCTTTATATCAAAATATTCCTCATAAGGAATAGAATCTTTCTGTAAGAACTCTCTTATACTATTTACAGTGCCTGTGGCACCATTCTGTTTCCATAAACGATATGCATTATTCAAATCAGAATCTAAATCATTATATTTTAAGCTGGCTACTAAAGATTGTCTCATCATGATTTCATGATTACCCTTGATCATATGAACATTAGGCATTGCTTTCACAAAGTAATATATATCAATTGAATTAGGACCACGATCCATAATATCACCTAGGATATATAACTCATCTTCATCAGTGAATTGAATCTTATTGAGCATCAGCTGCAATAACACAAATTGTCCATGTAAATCAGACATGACAAAAATTCTCTTCACTAATACTCACCTGCCTCTCAAATACATTTTATCATACACAAAAAGGAATGCAAAACAGAACATAATCATCAAAAAAAATAGTTGAATTATGATATGATTAATATAGGTGAAGGATATGGATGAATTTTATCAAAAGACCTATTTAATGATTGTTTTTAAATGGTCTTATTACTATACAAGAAAGAATATGAAAAATGTCAGATGTGACATTATTGAAGACACTAAAGATTATCATACTGTACGTTTTTATTTAAAGAATCGTGTCGCTTTTTTAACTGTCTGGCATAATGGCATAATAGAAGAACAAATCACAGATGAAGAAGGGAAAGAAATCTATTTCTATCTCCATTATACTTTAAAGAGTTTATCTCAGTTCTTATCTTATTATAGAGATTTCATGGTTGTATTTTTAAGGGATGCAAACCCTAAACATGTGAAAGTAGGGATTGTAGACCAGGATGGCTTTTCTTCTAGTTATTTAATTAGTTTAATGAAAGAAAGTCTGACAATAGAAAAATCTAATCTAGAAGTGGAATCAGTGAGTCTTTCTTCATTAGAAGAAGTAGAAGGAGATTATGATGCACTTTATTTATCCCCTTCAGTCATGCATTTAAAAGGGGATATAGAGTCCATTGTTTCTGTTCCTGTGTATGTAATTGATCCTCTTGTTTATGCAACCAATGATTTCTATACACTTATACATACAATTTTATCAAAATAATGCATCTGGCTTGCATTCTTACTAGTAAATAGTATACTAATAGTAGTAATCATTACTGATTAGGAGAGGAGGACATATGGCGGAGACAAAACTTAGAAGATCTAAACAGCGAGATACGATATATGATATGCTTGTGAATGATCATACGCATCCTACAGCAGAAGTTATTTATTCTCATGTAAGAAGAATCATTCCGGATATATCACTAGGTACTGTTTATCGTAATCTGAATGTTTTAGTCGAAAACGGGTATATCAGAAAATTAAATATAGATGGTGTGACAGTACATTACGATGGTAATGTGACACCACATCATCATATGGTATGTTCAAAATGTGGAAAGATTGTGGATATACATATTCCACATGGTGCATTTGATGAACTTGTTCATGATATAGAAGAACTAGATCAAGTACGCCTCACACATGTTGATATGTTATTTCAAGGAGTCTGTAATGATTGTAAGAATATGAAGGAGGATAAAGAAGATGTCTAATTTAAAAGGAACTGAAACATTAAAGAATTTAATGGCTGCATTTGCAGGTGAATCACAGGCAAGAAATCGTTATACTTTCTGGTCTAGTATTGCGAAAAAAGAAGGTTATGTAGAAGTGTCTAAAATCTTTGAAGAAACAGCTAACCAGGAAAAAGAACATGCGAAACGTTTAATGAAGCTTATGAACACTGCTGCTCAGGGCGAACCATTACCTGTTGCAGGTGAATTCCCAGTATTAATGGGTACAACTGTAGAAAACTTAAAAGCTGCAGCTGCTGGTGAAAACGAAGAATGGACACATATGTATCCAGAATTTGCTAAGAAAGCTGAAGAAGAAGGATTACCTGAAATCGCAGCTATCTTAAGAGCAATTGCGATGGCTGAAAAGATGCATGAAGAAAGATACTTAAAACTTGCTAAACAGATTGAAGACGGCACAGTATTCAAGAAAGATCATAAAGTACTATGGAAATGTAACAACTGTGGATTTGTAGTAGAATCTTTAGAAGCTCCTACAGTATGTCCAGCTTGTAACCATCCACAGGCTTACTTTGAAGAATACAAATTCTTTGATTAATATAATTGTGTGCAAAGACAGCGAAAGCTGTCTTTTATTGTACGAAAAAAGACCTCGAAAGAGGTCTTTAACGCATTTTAGCTGCCTGGATTAAATGTTTTGCAAGTACTGCAGTTGTGATGGTACCAACACCACCAGGTACAGGTGTAGCGGCAGAGGCTTTGCCATCAAGAGTCGCATAGTCTACATCACCACATAACTTACCATTCTCATCCACATTGATTCCTACATCAATCATCACGGCATCCTGTCCACAATAATCACTATTTAACATCTTTGCACGTCCTGCAGCCGCAACCACAATTTCTGCATCAGAACATGTCTTCTTTAAATCAACAGTTCTTGTATGAGTCATAGTTACTGTCGCATTCTCTTTAAGAAGCAGCATGGACACAGGTTTACCTACAACCATACTTCTTCCTACAACAGTCACTCTTTTACCTGTTAACTCAATATCATATGCCTTTAATACTTCAATAACTGCTTCTGCAGTACATGGAGAAAATCCAGTTGTATCTCCCGCAAACACCTTCGCAATATTAATAGGAGAAATACCATCTAAATCCTTTTTAGGATCAATCGTATTTTCAATATCTTTTTCATTAATAGTACGAGGAAGTGGTCTTAATAATAAGATTCCTGTCACTTCATCATCTTCATTAATATTTTTAAAAGCATTCTTGAAGTCTTCATCACTGATATCCTGTGGGAAAACATAAGAAGCCACATCTAAACCAAACGATTTTAATTTCTTAGTTGCACCACGCTCATAACTCATATCATCAGGATTTTCTCCTACTCTCACAATCGCAAGCTTAGGTACAAAAGATAATGTTTCTAACTCTTTTGATACATATTCTTTAATTCCATCAGAAACCTTTTTTCCTCTTAACTCTAACATGATGTTCCTCCTAACTTTTTAATCACACTATTAGTTATTTCATCTGCAAGTAGTTGCCCTTCAACTAATAGCTTCTCAGCACGTTTATTCATCTTCTCAGCCATTTCTCTATTCTTCATAGACTTCGTATTAATATAGACATTCATAATAGAACCAGTCAACGCACTACGTAGACATTGTACACCAACACCTACATCACTGATTGCCATCACTGTACCTTTCTCATTTAAAGTAGAAAATAACTTTAAAGACTGATAACTTAAATCCATGACCTGTAATGGTACAAGAGATGCATCCAATAAACATGACTCCATCACAAACTCTTTATGTTTCTTTTCTTCCTCAGTATTCTTAGGAAGTCTATAAGCCTCTGCAAGAGGCTTAAAGTTTTCTGCATCATCATCTACAGAAGTGACAAGCTTCTTCTTTAAGTCTTCTAACTTCTCTATGATTTCTCTTATTTCATCTTCTACATCTTTATATTTCTTCTTACCTACAGTTAAGTTACCTACCATGAGTCCTAAAGCACATCCAATAGCGCCTACTAGTCCTGAAGCACCTCCACCACCAGGAGTAGGTGAAGATGAAGATAACTCATCTAAGAAGTCTTTAATCATTTCTTTCATTTATAACTCCTTCATATGAAAAGACACGAGAATCTCGTGTCTTTTTTTCAAAAATTATACTCATTTATTTGTATTAATGCAATTAATATGTTTGAAATATGTACCTAAATTAATAAGAACACCTATTCCAATTAAACTAAATAGCGCAATCCCCAATGTCACAAAATAACTTTCAGGAAAGATATTGATAATAGGATCAATATCAGGATTAATCAGCCAGTAGTTATTGTTGAAAAGGATATGATGCATCATTGTGAATGCCCCGTCAAAATCAACATAGGCTGTTCCACCTACAATAAATACGAGTCCTAAAGTAGTGAATCCTGCCCACTTAAAAGGTCTATAATCATTCTCTTTGACTGTAGAATAGATGAGATAGATAGTTCCAATAAGTACTACTAACCCAATCACTTCTAAACGATTCATTAATACTTTTACTTCATAAAAATGAAAAGCTGTATTTTTAGTCATAGGAAAAGCAGGGGTAGAAAGTGCTTTATGAGAGAATAGACTTAAATAGTGAATAATTGTCATATAACTTTCTCTTACAACCTTTTCACTTACCCCAATATTAGAGGCTATTAATGAAGAAGGATAGAGTACAGGGACAAAAGTCACTAATAAAATAGCACAATCAATAATCAAAAAAGTCAAACATACAGTTAAAAGAACACCTTTAAATTTCTTCATTGTATAAGAAGTCTTCTCCCTTTTGAACCTCTACTGTAGATAAATCAGGATAACCCTGCTGTCTTAATGCTTCGTAAACACCAATGGCTACAGTATTAGATAAGTTTAAACTACGTGAATCTCCATACATTGGAATACGTACACAATCATCAATATACTTCTTTAAGATATCATGAGGAATACCATCATGCTCATGACCAAAGAAAAGATAATGTTCACCTTCCTGTTTAAAATCATCTTCACTATATACTTTTTTAGAATAACGTGTAAAGAAATGATAAATACCAGGATTCTCTTTTTCAAACTCTTCAAAGTTTTCATAAACCTTAAAAGTGAGGTGATCAAAATAATCCATAACCGCTCTTTTCATTCTTGGATCATTTAACTTAAACCCTGTAGGTTTAATAATATGTAAAGGTGTATGTGTTGCTGCACATGTTCTCATAATATTACCTGTATTTTGTGGAATCGCAGGATGTACTAATACAACATGATTCATTACTTATGTTCCTCCTCTAAATAATCATATAAAGCCTTTAACGCCTTTGCACGATGAGAGACTTTATTCTTTTCTTCCATAGTCATCACTGCAGAAGTCTTCTTTAATGGTGGATAATAGAAAATAGGATCATAACCAAAGCCATTTTCACCATCAATACAATCATTGATTTCTCCTTCAAAAGTACCTAAGAAAGTCTTTGTTTCTTCACCAGGAATAGCTAAAGCCATCGCACATACGAAACGTGCTGTCTTATCTTCTTTATCCTTTATAGCATCAATAATCCACTGATTCTTAATATCATAACTTGTATCTTCACCCATAAAACGAGAAGAATAAATACCAGGCTGTTTATCTAATGCATCTACTTCTAAACCAGAATCATCTGCAAGAGTAGGCATATGAATCATATTCATCACTGTTTCAGCTTTAATCACTGCGTTTTCAGTAAAAGTAGTCCCTGTTTCTTCAATATCAGGATTATAACCTAATACATCTTTAATAGACTTTACTTCAATCCCTAACTTTTCCAACATTGCGGAAATCTCTTTAAGTTTTCCTTTATTTGTTGTTGCAACTACGATTTCTTTCATTCACTTTCCTCCATTCCTAACGCTACTTTGACTTCATGAATAGGCATATCCTTTCCTGTCCAGAATTTAAAAGAACATGCACCCTGATAGACAATCATACGTTCTCCATTCATATAATCAAGACCTCTTTGTCTTGCATAACTTAATAGCTTTGTTTCCTTAGGGTTATAAATAATATCAGCTACTTTTAAACCATCAGGTAACATATCAGCACTCTCAATAATACATCCTTCAGGATGAGATGCCATACCAACACTAGTTGTATTAACTAATAGATAAGTATCCTTTAAGTCTTCCTTAATACTTTCCTGATCAATTTTCTTTAAAGTAATAGGGCAATCTAATTTCTCATTAAGTTCTTTAATAAATGGCTTATCAGAACGATTATAAACCACAATTTCCTTAGCACCCGCTAATGCAAGAGAAATAATAATTGCACTTGCTGCACCACCAGCACCAAGTACTACAATCTTATGTTTCGCAATACCCCATCCTTTATCACGGCAGGCCATCACAAAACCTTCTCCATCAGTAATATGACCAATGAGTTTACCGTTCTCATTCTTTACCGTATTGATACTCTTCGCAAGTTTTGCCTGTGTTGTGAGTTCATCCATATATTTCATCATATCCTGTTTATAAGGCATAGAAATATTGTATCCCTTAATAGGTAATGTCTTAACAGACGTAATATAATCATCTAACTGATCTTTAGTCACTTCAAATGCAAGATAAACATCATTAATACCTAATGTTTGAAATGCAGTATTATGCATCATTGGTGAAAAAGAATGTTTAATAGGATTTGCGACAACCCCATATAAACCTGTATATCCAGTAATTGTATTTTTCATAGCAGTCTCCTTTTGTCTTGTATTATACATCATTTTCTCGATATGTGTGACTGTTCTTATAATATTTAGTACAATGGATTCTAGAGGTGAAAAGTATGATTAAGAAATTAATTATTAATGCTGATGATTTCGGTATGTGTGAAGGAAACTCCCTAGGTATCCTTCTTGCTCACGAGCAGGGACTTGTAAGTTCCACTACAGTCATGATGAATATGCCATATGCTTTATGGGCTCTAGATAAGGCAAAGGCATATCCAAATTTAGGAATAGGTGTTCATTTAACTTTAACTGCCGGTAAACCATTATTACCTGGCAAGAAAAGCTATACAGATGAAGAGGGGAACTTCTTAAGACCAAGTGCTTATGAAGATGAATTCCCAGATGGAGAACCAGAGGAAGTTTATGAAGAATGGAAAGCACAGATAGAAGCTTTCATCGCACACACAGGACATCTTCCTACACATCTAGATTCTCATCATTATGTCCATATGGAACATAGACAATTGGAAGTCATCAAGCGTCTTGCCAAGGAATATAACCTTCCTATCAGACAAACAAGATATGTGGATGAAAACTACTTCCCAGCACGTTGTGAATTTTATAAAGATGGTGTAAGTTTTGAAACATTCAAAGAAATCTGCTCAACAGAAGGCTATGATACAGTAGAACTTGTTTGTCATCCTGCTTTAGTTGATGAAAGACTCATGAACGTATCTAGCTACAATATGAATCGTATCAAGGAATTAGAATTACTTAAGAGTGATGCATTCAAACAGTTCATCAAGGATCACGATATTCAGATTATAACTTACGCAGATATAAAAAAATAATTAGGTGATTTCAAATAATAGTAGTAGAATGAGAAAAAAGTGAATGGAGTGACATATATGAGATACGCAGATAAGATGAAAAACGTAAAAAAATCAGCCATTAGAAGTGTCATGGCTGATGCAAGTGAGAATGGTACGGTAGACTATATTAGTTTTGCGAGTGGATTCCCTGATCCAGAAGCTATTCCACAGGAGAAACTAGAAGAAGTAGGACATAAGATTCTTCAAGAAAAGACTTATGAAGTCTTGCAGTATGGCTCTGCTCAAGGTTATACAGGTTTAATAGAATCTTCTAAGTCATTCATTAATAAGCATGAATGTATATGCACAAGTGATGATGATATTATTATTACAACAGGATCACAGCAGGGCTTAGATCTTGTGTCTAAGATATTCTGTGATGAAGGGGATTATGTTGTTGTAGAGAACCCAAGTTATTTAGGTGCTTTAAACTCATTTAAATGTAATGGGGCAAAACTGCTTGGTGTTTCTTTAGAAGAAGATGGTGTAAATCTAAAAGAACTAGAAGAAGCATTTAAAAAAGGACCAAAGGTATTCTATACAATTCCTAACTTCCAGAATCCTACCGGAGTCACAACGTCTCTAGAAAAAAGAAAAGAAATCTATAACCTTGCAGTAAAGTATGATGTAGTTATTTTAGAAGATAACCCTTATGGTTATTTACGTATTACAGGAGAAGAAGTACCTTCTATTAAATCTTTAGATCAAGACCATCGTGTTGTTTATGCAGCCAGTCTTTCTAAGATTATTTCACCAGGTATGCGTACAGGAATCATCTGTGCAAGTAAAGATATTATCTCTAAGCTCTTTATGGCTAAACAATCAGGAGATAACCATACAAACAATCTTTCACAATATATGATGGATGCTTTCTTAAGAGAAACAGATATGGATGCACATATTAAACATTTGCAGTCTCTTTATGCAAAGAAATGTAACTTCATGTTAGAGATGATCAAGAAGTATTTCCATCCTTCTATTCATGTCATTGAACCAGAAGGCGGTATGTTTATATGGTTTGATCTGCCTGATGGAGTCAGTATGCCAGAATTCGTTCAGGCTTCTATTAAGAAGCATGTAGCCATCGTACCAGGCAATGAATTCATGGTAGATAGTACTAAGCCGTGTCAATCTATTCGTATGAACTTCTCAGCTGCTTCTATGGAGAATATCGAAAAAGGTATTCAGATTTTAGGAGAACTAACATATCAATTCTGTAAATAAAAAAAGCCATTTCTGGCTTTTTTTTAATACATGCCACCTTGTGGCATAACAGGCTGTTGTGGTTCTTCCTTCTTAGGAAGTTCTGCCACACCTGCTTCGGTTGTTAAGAATAAGGCTGAAATACTAGCCGCATTTAATAATGCGCTACGAGTGACTTTAGTAGGATCAATAATACCTGCTTCAAACATATTAACCCAGTCACCTGTCTTTGCATCAAATCCAAAGTCCTTTTCAGCAGTCTTCTGGATAGATACAATTTCTTCTTCATCATAACCAGCATTGATTGCAATCTGAGTAAGAGGCGCAAATAAAGAATTCATGACTACGTTAATACCCTTCTGGATATCTACATTCGTATCTCTGACCTGATTCTTTAATTCTTCATAGGCTTCTACTAACGCAGCACCACCACCAACAACGATACCTTCATCTACAGCGGCCTTAGTCGCATTAAGAGCATCTTCAATTCTTAATTTCTTTTCTTTTAATTCTGCTTCAGTTGTAGCACCGACTTTAATTGTTGCAACACCGTTAGATAATTTGCCAATACGTTCTTTTAAAGTCTTCTTTTCATAATCACTCTTAGTATGAGTTAACTGTGTCTTTAATTCTTCAACACGGTTATTCACTGCTTCACTTGAACTATGACCAATAAGAGTAGTATTGTCTTTCTTTACAATCACTTTCTTGATCGTACCAAGATCTTCAATAGTTAAATCAGAAAGTTTCATATTAAGGTCTTTGTTGTAGAATTTAGCACCAGTTAATACTGCAATATCCTCCAACATTTCTTTCTGTTTATCACCAAATCCTGGAGCCTTAGTAGCTACGACATTAAAGGCACCTCTTAACTTATTCAATACAAGAGAAGAAATAGCTTCATTCTCATAATCTTCTGCAATAAGTAATAATGGTTTATTAGCCTTTAATACTTGTTCAAGTACTGGAAGAATTTCCTGTAAATTAGTAATCTTCTGATTAGTGACTAAGATGAGTGGGTTATCCATTTCTACTTCCATCTTATCTGTATCACTTACAAAATAAGGAGATACATAACCCTTATCATACTGCATACCTTCATTGACTTCTAATTCATCATCAAAGCTATTAGATTCATCTACGTTGATAATACCATCTCTACCAACCTTATCCATAGCCTGAGCAATCAATTCACCAATATGACTATTAGAAGAAGAAATAGTCGCAACAGATGCAATATCTCTGCTTGTTTCTACCTTATGAGAATTCTTTAATAATACTTCTGCCACTGCTTTAGAGGCTCTTTCAATACCTTCTCTCATAAGTACAGGGTTTGCACCTTTTTCAACCTGCTTCATACCATTCACAATCATATCTCTTGCAAGAATTGTAGCAGTTGTTGTACCATCACCTGCAATATCATTTGTATTATTGGCTACTTCATATACAAGTTTTGCACCCATATTTTCAAAATGATCTTCTAATTCTATTTCCTTGGCAATAGAAACACCATCATTTGTAATTAAAGGAGAACCATAACTCTTCTCTAATACTACATTTCTACCTTTAGGACCAAGTGTAACACTTACTGCATCCGCAAGAGTATTCACACCCTTCAACATTGATTGACGTGCATCACTAGAAAAACGTATTTCTTTACTCATAGCTTATTCCTCCTATTCAATACATGCGAGAACATCTTTCTCGTCTATCACAATATATTCAACACCATCAAGTTTAACTTTTGTACCTGAGTATTCCTTGAATACAACACGATCTTTTTCTTTTAAATCATTTTCACATTGAGGACCTACTGCCACAACTTCTCCAACAGTAGGAAGACTCTTTGTCTCAGTAGTGAGAATAATACCACTAGCTGTCTTATTTTCTACTTCTTCTTTCTTTAATACGATATTCTTATTTAAAGGTTTCAACATAATTATTCCTCCTTGTTAGCACTCTCTTTATTCGATTGCTAAGAGTATTATAGTTCTTATTAGCACATTGTCAAGAAGAGTGCTAATTCATTTTTGGGCAGATTGGATAAAAGTGCATAAAAAAGCCACTCCTAAGAGTGACTTAATCATCTGAGTAACTAAATAGACTTGGGGTTTACTC
>NZ_FR898765.1:0-969 GCF_000437715.1 Catenibacterium sp. CAG:290 | reverse complement strand
TTGACATCTTTAAACGTAGTCATAAAGTCACAATACAAAGATTAAGATGTCCTGAATGCGGATCTACTCATGCAGTCCTTATTGAGGATATGATTCCCTATTCCATTGCTTCTTATGACTTGATTGTTGATGTTTTAGCTGGCATAGACTTTCTTGAATCTTCTCATGCCGCTTATCTTAAAGATAAGTATCTGAATTATCCCTTTGATTATGATTCATTCTGTAAATTGAATACCAGAAAAAATTACCTTAATTTTTTTATGCTTCTTCACATGATTTTTATATAGTACAGCTCTTTTTGCTGATATTCTTTCATTATAAAAACGAAAGGAGCTGTACTACATATGAAAACCAACAATAATTCCCCAGCTGACAAACAAGCAGCTAAAACCGATACCCCTAATGCGCTCATTTCCGATAATGATCTGCTAAAGTTCTTTAATCTGGAAAAAGAGAACGTTCAGGATTTCTCAATCACTCACAGAAAGGATGGAATGTATGTCAATATCACGCTTAATAAGACATGGGTTCAGTGTCCTGTATGCGGACATATGACAAGCAGGGTGAAGGACTACACGGATAAGAAGATAACCCACTCCGTTATGACCACCACTAACTGCTATATCATCTATCACGCTAGGAGATACGAGTGTCCCCACTGCAAGAAGACATTCTACGAAAATAACCCCTTCACTTTTGGAGGAAGACTCTCTGTTGCTACTGTATTCAATGTTCTCAGAGATCTCAAGTCTCCAAATGCAACCTTTACTGATGTCGCTAGAAGATATGGCATATCCGCTACATCTGTTATTAATATTTTTGACAGGCATGTTCACATCTCCAGAAGACAGCTTCCTGAATGCCTGGCTCTGGATGAAGTGTACGCCTTCAAGTCTCATGACAGTAATTATGTCTGTGTGATTGTAGACTACCTGGACAAGAAAATTGTGGATGTACTTCCGTCAAGAC
>NZ_FR898764.1:0-19367 GCF_000437715.1 Catenibacterium sp. CAG:290 | reverse complement strand
TTTGACAACTAGGAGGTCATTTCATATTATCTAATATAAGCTGTTTTTATTCTGATATATACCAATTAAAGTATCACCCTGAATCATCTTCAAGATACGAATCATATCACTTTGAGATACGCTGATACATCCAGCTGTTGCCCCACCAGTTGAACAATGTAGGAAAATAGCACTACCAGCACCAGGCGTACAAGCCGTATTGTAGTTAAGAGCTATCGCATATCTATACGCTGTTGGATAACTAATCAGATGCTCAGCACTGCTCCATTGTATACCTGTCTGGCTTGCATCTACGAGCTTGTTGTAATAAGAACTATTGACATCATCAACCCAATAGTGATTATTGTTGACTTGAAGCCATCTTCTAGATGTACCAGGATTACCTGCTACACCAAAAGCCTGTCCAAAACTATAGATACCTCTTGGGGTCTTTCCATCACCCTCACGCTTATTTCCTGTGATACCATTTCTGCCTACTCTTGCTGAGCAGCTTAATGTTTCTGTCCACACACCATTATGTTTCGTATGTACTGTCAAAGTGGCATAACTACCACCATCACCAATAACAGTAATAGCTTGTGTTGTTTGATGTGATATAGACATATTTGCGACAAAACTTTGATTTACAGGCTGTGACTGTGAAGAGGCAGAAGAATTCTGATCTAATACACCATGATCAATGTAGTAATAACCACCTGCATGATAAGCTAAACCTGTATAGTTCCAATCAAGAACACCGCCTCTAATATAATACCATGTACCAAAGTACTGGAATAAATCAGTAAAGTTCCAGTTTAACTTACCATTTTCTACATAGTACCAAGTACCATAGTATTGAGTGAGATTTGTGAAGTTCCAATCTAACTGTCCATTCACAACCATATACCACGTACTATAATACTGTGTTAAACCTGTATAGTTCCAATCAAGTTTACCATGATCTAGATAATACCATCCACCACAGTGAGAAGCCAAACCTGTATAATTCCAGTCTAATACACCATTTCTGACACCATACCATGTACCATAATAATAAACTAAATCAGTAAAATTCCAATTTAACTTACCATTTTCTACATAGTACCAAGTACCATAGTATTCTGTAAGGTTATTAAAATTCCAATCTACTTGACCATTAGTAACCATATACCAATCATCATAATACTTAGTTAATCCTGTATAATCCCAATTGATCTTACCATGGTCTACATAATACCAAGTACCACAATGTTGTGTTAAACCTGTATAATTCCAATCAAGAACACCATTCTTTACATAGTACCAAGTACCAAAGTAATATGTTACATCGTTGAATTTCCAGTCTAACTGTCCATTCACGACCATATACCATGTACTATAGTACTTTGTCAGGCCTGTATAACCCCAGTTAAGAATACCGTTCTCAACATAGTACCATCTACCTTCATACTGAACTAAACCAGTATAATCAGTCTTTAATTTACCTTTTTCTAATAAGAACCATGTACCATCAACATATGTTAAACCATTCTTACTCGTATCAAGAGAGCCTTTACGGATGTAGTATAAAACACCATCTGTTTTGCAGGCACCTGTATAGTCCCAGTTGATCTGACCTTTTTCAACATAGAAATAGCCACCACAATGTTCTACTACACCTGTATAAGTCCAGTCAATTGTACCGTTTTCTACAAAGTACCATCCACCACAGTGGAAAATAACATCTCTTGTTTCTTCATTTAAGCGACCTTGATCAATGTAATACCAAGTGCCATCAATGTAGACTACATCAGTCAATGTTGTATCAACAGTCCCATTCTGTACATAATACTTTTTACCTTCGTATTCAGCTAACCCTTTAAAGTCTTTATCTACTTCTCCATTTGAATAATAGACAAACTGGTTATCTTCATAGACAAGTCCTGACTTTGATGTAACAACATCTTCTGTAGTTGCATCATCTACTGCATATACAGCATTACTCAAAGCAAGAGGTACCTGAATAACCATAAAAGATAAAATTAAGCCTAATAATAACTTACTTAGTTTCTTCATGAAATGTCGCCTCCTTTCTTCATACTAGGATTATCATCTCATAATCATTTTACCCTTATAGTACGATATAATCAATTATTTGTATTAGATGGTATTTTTATTATATTTAATGTTCAGATACTCCTCTAAACATATCCCTTTACTCATTATTTCTACTGCACCATCCTTGCCTAAATAACGAGATATCTTATTATAACAAGCCTAGTACCAATAAATATTTATCACTTCAAATTTCATTGCGCAAAAAAACTGACCTTTTATGGTCAGTTTAGTCTCTTTTTCTACAAATAATATGGATTGGAGTTCCTTCAAATCCAAAACGATCTCTTAAGCAGTTTTCTAGATAACGCTTATATGAGAAATGCATGAACTTAGGATCATTTACAAATAATACAAATGTTGGTGGCTGTACTGCAACCTGGTTGGCATAATAAATCTTAAGTCTTCCACCTTCAAATGTAGTTGTAGGGTTCATTGCCTGAGCATCTACAATAACATCATTTAATACACTTGTAGTCACACGTTTATGAGCATTCATATAAGCTTCTACAATCAAATCAAATAATGTATTAATACGCTGTTTCTTTAAAGCACTAACAAAGGCAATACGTGCATAGTCAAGATACTTGAACTGTTCTCTTAAAGTCTTTTCCATCTTAGCCATTGTCTTTTCATCTTTAGTGACAGCATCCCACTTATTAACAACTAAAACAACAGATTTACCTAATTCATGTGCATAACCAGCTACATGCTTATCCTGTTCAATAATACCTCTTTCACCATCGACAACACAAAGAATAACATCACTCTGTTCTACAGCCTTTAAAGCACGTAGTACTGAATATTTTTCAATATTCTCATAGACTTTACCTTTTTTACGCATGCCTGCTGTATCGATGATTCTATACTTATAACCATCTTTTTCAAATGCTGTATCAATAGCATCTCTTGTTGTTCCTTCAATATTAGAAACAATAACACGGTCTTCACCTAGGATTGCATTAGTCAAAGAAGATTTACCTACATTTGGTCTACCAATAATAGACACCTTGATTTCATCTTCTTCAAATTCATCTTCTTCATCTGGAAGTACTCTAATGACTTCATCAAGAAGATCCCCTACACCAATACCATGAGCACTTGATACAGGAATTGGTTCACCAATACCTAAGCTATAGAAATCATAAATATTGTCTCTAAATGCGACATCATCAATCTTATTCACAGCTAAAAGTACAGGTTTACCTGACTTCTGAAGCATTCTTGCAACAAAGTTATCTTCACTTGTTAAACCTTCACGTCCATTAACTACAAAGATAATAACATCAGCTTCTTCAATCGCAATCTCAGCCTGAGTCTTGATCTGTTCTCTAAAATCAGCATTCTTTAATTCAATACCACCGGTATCAATAATTCTAAATTCTTTTGTAAGCCAGCTTGCTTTCGCATAAATACGGTCTCTTGTAACACCTGGTACGTCTTCTACAATAGAAACACGTTCACCAACAATACGGTTAAATAATGTAGACTTCCCTACATTTGCACGACCTACAATCGCAACAATACCTTTTTTCATATTTCGCCTCCTTATTGAGTCTTTTCTTCAACTAAATTCATAATATGAGCAACAACTTCATCAATAGTCATATCTGAAGTATCAATTTCAATCGCATCATCTGCTTTCTTCAATGGAGAAATCTCACGTGTCATATCTGCTTCATCACGTGCAGCCACTTCCTTCTTGATTTCATCAAGATCAGAATTCAATCCACGACTTAAGTTTTCATTATGACGACGTAAAGCACGACATTCAATAGATGCTACCTGGTAAATTTTTAATTCTGCATTTGGTAATACGACAGTTCCAATATCTCTACCATCAAGAATAACGCCACCTTCTTTGGCCATTTCTCTTTGTTGTGCTACTAAATATGTTCTTACCTTAGAATAAGCAGAAACAATAGATGCACCTGCACTAATTTCATTGACACGAATATCTGCAGTTACATCACGATCATTTAAATAGACAGTGTTATCAGGCATCAATTTAATCTTGATTTCTGGTAATAAACGACAGACAGCATTTTCATCATGAAAATCAACGCCTTTAACAAGTGCATAATATGCCACACAACGATACATTGCGCCTGTATCAATATAAGTATAACCTAGATTATTTGCAACTCTTTTAGCAATCGTAGACTTACCTGCAGCTGCAGGTCCATCAATCGCAATAGCAATTTTCTTCATTCTAAAATCCCCCTAAATATTCAGAAAAGTCATAACAATAAATACAATCACCGCAACAACAAGTAATCCTACTACACCATTTAAGATCTTTGTAAGTTTAGAATCTTCTTGTTTTTCAGGTAATGGTGCTCTTTTTTGTGCATGTCTTCTCTCATGCTCAGCGTGTGTTGTAGTTCTTACTACTGGTTCAGTTTTTACTGGTTCACGATGTGGTATTTCTTCGCTATACTTTCTAAAAGCTTCAACATCTTCTTCAGGTGACATTGCAGCAAGCTTATCCATCAAACTACCGCCTTTTACTGCATGTCCTCTTCTTAACTCAGACGTATGATAATCACAGATGGTATCCTGTGAAGAAGCATCCTCTTTCATTGCATTCAAAATATCAAGACGTGTATCAGAACGTGTTCTAGTCACATCACGTTCTTCATGTAATGATTCAAATGGATTGCTTTCATATTTGAGTGTCTCGTATGTCTTTGGTTCTAGACTTTCATGATGATTTGATTTTGGAATAAATGATAAGAAATCATCATCACTATCATCCTCTTCGCGAGGTACATAACTCGTATCATCATCAATATTGTTACGTAAATCTTTATACTTAGACATTCTTGTCTGTTCTGACATATAATTTCACCACCTAATCGTATCTATTATAGCATACCTATAAAATTAAGAAAATAACTTTCAAAAAACCTCATAATCCGTTATAATAGATGTATATGAAATAAGGAGGATATGTAAATGAAAGTTAAAGTTAATGAAGGCTGCTTAGGTTGCGGTGCTTGCACAGGAATTTGTCCAGACGTTTTCGAATTAGATGACGAAGGATTAGCAAAGGTAATCGTTGAAGAAACTGAAGATCCAGCTGTTCAGGATGCTATCGATGGCTGCCCAGTTGGCGTAATTGAAGCTGAATAATAAAGCAAGAGGATGCGATGCATCCTCTTTTATTTTTTGTTTGCGTTCTTCTTTTTTAAAGCCATAGTACGTAATACATTAACTTCTTTAGGCTTTAAACGACGATAAGTACCAGGAGTTAATCCCTTTAAGTCGATTGGACCAATCATAATTCTTCTTAAACGCTTAACAGGATGTCCTACTTCTTCAAACATCTTCTTGATCTGTCTGTTCTTACCTTCTACTAAACGGATCATCAACATAGTTGTACCATGTTCTTCATCATTTCCAGTAATCGCAATTTCACAAGGTAATGTTTTAACACCTTCTAGATAGATTCCTTTTTCTAGCTGGTTCTTTTCAGCCTTAGTAAGCAATCCCTTAACAGATACTTCATATACCTTTTCTAAATGGCTAGATGGATGCATAATAAGGTTCGCAAATTCACCATCATTTGTCATAAATAAAGCACCTGTTGTATCATAGTCAAGTCTTCCTACTGGATAAACTCTTTCATTACTATCACTAAAATAATCTGCTACACATGTACGATCATGTTCATCACTCATAGTACATACGCATTTTTCTGGTTTATAAAATAAATAATAAACTTTATCTTCTTTATTAATAATTTTTCCATTGACACAGATTGTATCTTTTTTAGTGACTTTAGTACCAAGCACTGTTACCACTTCACCATTCACAGTGACTTTACCCTGCTGAATAAGTTCTTCTGCTTTACGACGTGAAGTATAACCACTCTGTGCAATGACTTTTTGTAATCTTTCTTCCATTGTTCCACCCTTTCTTTTCCATTAAATAATCTACATGAAATCGTCCTTAAATTCAACAAAATATTCATCATAATCATGATGTCTATTAATCATCTTGATTGTATCATCAAGTCCATGATCTTTTAAATAGACAAGCATGAAACGAAGTAAGGCACGTGTTTCAGGATGTAATATATATGAATATTGTCCTGATTCATAGTATTGTAGAGGAAAGGCATCTGTATAATTCTTTCCTTCATAAATCTTACTTGCTGCAACTCTATCACAGAACATCTCTAGTACATAATTATAAGGCATTTTGGCAGGTACTTGCCCTTTTCTAGTAAAATCCACCCAATATTCCCAATGATGTTTATTACGGCCTTTATGATGAAGCCAGGCTGTTGAGTAGCCTTTCTCATTTCTTTCAGCACTATTAGGAGAATAAGTACCCTTATAATACTTGATTCCTGTAATAAATTCAGTAGGAGTATATTTAGATAAGTCGTGTAATAAGCCTTGCTTATATAAATGTACTTTAAAGCATAGCTTGCCTACTAATATCTTATGTTTTGTGATTGTTTTAAAATGTCCCCATATATGCACTGTATTTTCCTCATTTCTGTGTGTTTATCACTATAACATAAAATCATTCTTAAGTATATGTCTTTTCTTTTTAGAATTCAATGTTATAATGGTAGAGAATTGGAGGTAGAACTATGGCATTTCACATTGAAATAGAAACAAATATTGATGATGCTTCACTTGATGTAGAAAGCTGTGAGGAGGTCATTACTTTCTTAGAGAATTCCTACAAAAATGTGAGAGCAGAAATATATAGTTACTGCTTAGGTATGCGTACTTTAAGATATGCATTAATAAGTATTGTCGTATTAGGTATCCTTTTCTTTATTAGTCATTCTAAGTTATTCTTATTTGGAATGCCAATCGTGACACTCTTGATCATGCTTGGTACCATTTCTCTTGCAGAATCAACTTCTGTGGCAGTAAAGAAACAGGTTAAAGAAAAGATAGAGTATTATAAACGTCGTTTAAAACTATTAAAAGAATGTAAACTATAAAAAAAGTCAGAAACTAATTCGTTTCTGGCTTTTCTTCTACCTTTTCCTGATATTTTGTATTGAAGATATCTTCTTCATCAAATTCAGATTCAATTTCTTTAAGTTCTGGTAATTCATCCAAGCTTTTTAAGTTAAAAGCATCCATGAATTCATCAGTAACACCATATAAGACTGGTTTACCTGGTGAATCATCACGTCCTACTTCTTTAATAAGGGCTTGTGCTAAAAGCTTACGAATCATTGATTCACAGCCTACACCACGTATTTCTTCAATACGAATTCTAGTAACAGGCTGATAATAAGCCACAATAGCTAATGTTTCTAAGGCTGATTTAGATAGTTTTCTACCACTTGTAGTCATCATCTTCTTATAATAGACATCATGCTGAGGCAATGTTACCATCTTATAAGTACCACCAAAATCACATATATCTACACCCTTAACTGTTTTAGAAGCATAAAGAGAGAGTAATTCATCCATCAATTCATATGCTTCTTTCTTAGTGATTTCTAATGCTTCTGCAACATCTTTAATTGTAACACCTTCATCACCATAGATATAAAGCATACCTTCTATGACTGATAAATACTCATTCTTGTCCATAGCTTGTTCCTTTCAAATAAATCTTTTCAAAATTACCACTTTGAGTAATCAATAACTCACTGTTTTTCACTAAGACTAGAATAGAAAGGAATGTGACTATCGCAAAATAGCGGTCTCCTTCATCAAACAAGTCTTCAAAATCAACAGTTTTATCTTTATGACGTAAGAAATAGCTTCTGATCTGTTCAGTTCTTTCATCAATAGATATTTCTACACGTGCAATCTTTGATTCAAGGGGCTGGAGTAATGCACGTCTTTGCATGACTCTTTGCATTGCCTTGATGAGATCATATACTTCCATTCCCTCAGGAATAGTTTCTTCACCACTAGGAAGATATTCTTCAAGTGCTGAAGGTATTTTAGAATGCATTGTCTGACGTTTATCATAAGAAGCTTCAAAGGCTTCTAAGATACCGTTAATACGGTTCTTTTCAATCAGTCTTTCAATCATTCTTTTTCTTTCTGCTTCATAATCATCTTCTTCATCTATTTCTGGCTTAGGAAGTAATAGTTTACTTTTCATTTCAATAAGCCAGGCTGCCATAACTAAATATTCAGAGACAGCTTCTAAGAGTGAAGGATCCATTGTTTGAATATAAGCGAGATACTGGTCACATACAGCCGCTACATCAAGATCAAGAAGATCCATGTCATGTTCTTTTATTAGATGAAGCAAAAGATCAAGCGGCCCAGTAAACTGGTCTACAGTGACCTGGTATTCCATATCTTTACTCCTATTTATATAATTTATCCATCTGTTTCAATAATGGGAATCCAATAATGATTTCTAATGGAATAATAAAGCATGCCTTAATCACACGAATACTTACAGATACCACAAATGGAATGCCATACATGATCTGTAGCCAGAAAGGTATTAAGCAGAATGTAATTGCAAGTTCTACTAGAATAACACTTAATAGCCAAGTACCAAATAATGACACATCATTGTCTTTCATATTCTTTGTGCGTTTCAACATGAACAAGATAAAACCTATAGAGGCAATAAGGCAGAGTCCAATCATAACACCTTTTTGTAAGAATGTTAATGTATAAGTGACTTTACCGATAGAGATTGTTTTTTGTAAAGCAACAAAAAGCGATCCTGCTCCACCAAATAATGCAATCATGAGACATACAATCTTACTGAATCGTTTTCCATCTACATTCTTTACTTTTACAGCAATCAGTGATGGGATTAAACCAATCAGTACCTGATTGAGTGTAAATCCAAAAAATGGGAATCCTGTTGGGGATATCACTAAGCCAAGTAAATCAGTAATTAAACCAATGAGATAAGCATAGCTTGGTGAAAGAATCACACCTGCTAACATAACAGGAATATATTCAAAACCAATCTTTAAGCTTTCAGCACCAAATAACGGTACCATAATAGTAAGTCTCTTCAAAATCAATGTGATGATAATAATTAAAGCACTAAATGCGAGCTTTTTGGTATTTCTTCTTTCTAATGGGTAAAACTTAAAACAGTAAATACCAAGTAATACTAAAATACATACAATAATAATTTGAATCATTTTTTAAATGCTACAATAAACAAATGTTTCTGTTTCAACCTATCGCTAGTCCACAGACGTTAATTCCGATCATCTCTGACCGTACACTTGCCTTCTTATAGGCTCCTCCTTTTCTTTTTTTAACAGTTATTACGGTCCTCGCCTTTAATAAAAGCGATAATGTTTTCACGTACTTCAAGAATCAAACGATGTCTTGCTTCTACTGAACCCCATGCAACATGTGGTGTGAAAACGACCTTTTGAGGATCAACACTATATAAAGGACTTGTTGAAGGAAGTGGTTCTTTTTCAAATACATCTAAACCTGCTCCAGCAATAAGGTTATTATTTAATGCATCACTTAATGCTTCTTCATCGATAATAGGACCACGTCCTACATTAATGAGATAAGCTGTATCTTTCATCTTCTTGAAAGCTTCTGCATTAAATAAATGTTCTGTCTCTTTTGTAAGAGGTGAATGAATAGAAATAATGTCACTTGTTTTAAGTAATGTATCAAAATCCACCTGCTTGAAGTGTTCATCCTGATGATGTCCAGTTGTAGAATAATACTGCACCTGACATCCTAATGCTTCCGCAATACGTGCAACGCGCTGACCGATTGCGCCTAGACCAACAATTCCCCAAGTCATAGTAGATAGTTCATGAAACGAGTAACCAAAGAATGAAAAGACCTTATCCTTTTCATATTGATGTGATTTTACATAACTATCATAGCGTGATGTATGTTCAATAAGTTCTAGACATAATGCAAGAGTAAGCTGGGCAACAGCTTCAGTAGAATATCCTTTCACGTTGGCTACTCGAATTCCCTTTTCTTTTGCATAATCCAAATCCACATTGTTTGTACCAGTGGCTGTTACAGCAATCATCTTAAGATATGGACAGCGGTCAATTTCTACTTTTCTAAACAGATTCTTATTTGTAATAACAATATCTGCATCCTTACAAAGAGAAATAACATCTAACTGGTCTACATTTTCATGATAAGTCACTCTTCCAAGATCATCAAAGATATGTGTATCCACATCTTTTCCAAGTGTTTCTACCTGCAAGAAGACAATACGAAGTTCCTGATGTAATAAATCAAGAATTTCTTCTTTTGTATGGTCCTGCATCATCTTACCAAAAATAATACATTCATTAAAGTCTAAAACTTCAGCTTCGTGTAATTTCCCACAAACTTTTCCATCAATCATCTCATATGTGAGCATTCCACCCATCATGGCCATTCCTAATGCTTTAGAAGTAATGCCTTCATCATCATTTACGGCCTCTAGAATCACTTCTTTAAAATGTGGATCTGCTTCAATTGATGCTTCAATAACATCTTTTAATGTATCATGCTTTAAAATTTCTTTTCTAAATGCATCATGATAAATAAAAGGTAATACAATGTCATAAAGTTCCATAGGAACAGGTTTTGCATATCCCTTTGAGAAGTTATATAAAATCGCAATCCCTAATCGCTCATCTTTCATTTTATCAACTAATTTCATTCATCTTCCTCCATTAAATATACTTCAACACGTTGTCTTTCTGCTTTCTTTTTATCATCATAGAAGATCAGACATGTTTTCATCTTCTTATCCATATAATCATAACGTAATACATTATAAGAATAGTAATGACTTTCACTTTCTTTTAAGCCACCTGTTGCACTTCCTGCTGAGATATAGTATGTACCTTTTTTATTCATGAAATAAGGCACATGCTTATGACCATGAAGCACATATTTAATATGACGCTGTGTGAGCCATGTGGCAAACATTTCTGCATCTACAAGTGCCTTAGATTTATCCAATATACTTCCAAATATAGATTTTTCACGCCATTGTATTTTTAAGAAGTCTGACTTAGAGACTTTAAATACATGATGATGTAGTAAGACCACAATCGTATAATCTTCTAGATTTTCTATACCTGCAAGTTCTGAGTCTATTTGATCTAATTGTCTTCTTGTGATCATTCCTCTAGCTAAATTACCACCAGCATTAGAATCTATCTTTACAAGTACAATCTTATCTTTTTCTATAACCTTGATCTTTTCACCTAGTAAATAGGCTATGACTTTTGTACGTTGTCTTCCACCAATACTCAAGCCTTTTACTATCATATCATGGTTACCTAACACAAAGGTGATATCTGCCTTATATCTCTTTCTAATCATTGTCATAAAGCCATTGGCCTGATACATATTCTTTGTATTAGGAGAGTTCATAAGATCTCCTGTAATAAAGACCTGCTTTTGATGAGAACTCTGTGCATATTGATCACATTCATCTAATGAATCTAGTAAATTAGAGACTGCTTTCAGCTTCTTTTTAGGACCTAGATGTAAATCAGATAAATGATAAATAAATGAAGAATGACTTTCTTTATTAAACATTGTCTTCTCATCAATTCTCTTTTGTAATGCCTTTGCCTGAGAAATACTATGTAATGGGTAAAAGGATGCATGTTTAGAATTAAATATGAGTCCTCCAGGCCATTCATCTGCATAAAATAAAGCTTCAAGTAGTCCAGGGAATGGGTCTAAGAAAGACAAGTCTTCCTGCTTAAAAGGTTTGCTTATTGTAAAGATATAGTCCACCCCTGTAAAAGAATAGTCTTTAATTTCTTTATTAATACCAGGAATAAGAAATAAGAAAATCTTATCTTCAAGGAAAGAACGGATACGTTGTAAACCTTCTTGCAAATTAGTATGTGTCAGCATGGATATATCCTTGATTGTCATACCAGGACGAATCATGCTGAATGAATACTCATCAATCATATCGAGTTCTCTTATTTCTATATGATGATCTCTTAACCACTGTCGATAATCATTAAAAGATTGGTAATCCAATAAAGCACGAGAAAAAGCACGGTCATGATGATAAATCATATTAAAAAAAGCATTAATACCACTAAATTCATCCATAATAGTACTTCCTTTAAGAAAAAAGACCACATATGTGGTCTTTTAGAATTTTAAGTTACGTGGTGTACGTGGGAATGGTTCTACATCTCTGATGTTAGCCATACCAGTTAAATACATTAAGAAACGGTCAAAACCTAAGCCGAATCCAGCATGCTTACATCCACCAAAGCGGCGTAAATCCATATACCACTGTAGTGTTTCTTTGTTCATGCCCTTTTCATCCATAAGCTTTTCAAGAACATCATAACGTTCTTCTCTTTGTGAACCACCAACTAATTCACCGATGCCAGGCACTAATAAGTCACAAGCTGCAACTGTCTTGTTGTCATCATTTAAACGCATATAGAATGCTTTGATTTCTTTTGGATAATCTGTTAAGAATACAGGACCACCTACAACTTCTTCACAGATATAACGTTCATGTTCAGCATTTAAATCAATACCCCATTCAACCTTGTTGTCAAACTTCACATCAGCTTTTAATAGATGATCAATAGCTTCTGTATAAGTCATACGTGCAAAGTGAGAATCTCTAACCTTTGTGATACGGTTGATACAGTCATGGTCAACCATCTGTTCAAAGAATTTCATTTCTTCTGGAGCATTATCTAAGCAGTACTGAATACAGTATTTAACCATTTCTTCAATTAAACACATATCATCTTCAAGATCAGCAAATGCGATTTCTGGTTCTACCATCCAGAATTCACTGGCATGTCTTGATGTATTTGAGTTTTCAGCTCTAAATGCAGGACCGAAAGTATATACATCTCTAAATGCCATTGCGAATGCTTCTACATGTAACTGTCCTGTTACTGTTAAGTAAGCTTCTTTTTCAAAGAAATCCTTAGAGAAATCAGTATCATCGATAGTTGTGACTCTAAACATTTCTCCAGCACCTTCACCGTCATTAGATGTAATGATTGGTGTATGTACATAGACGAATCCCTGATCCTGGAAGAACTCATGAATAGCCATAGATAATACAGATCTTAATCTGAAGATAGCATAGAATGAGTTTGCTCTTGGTCTTAAATGAGGGATTTCTCTCATAAATTCAAAAGAGTGTCTCTTCTTCTGTAATGGGTAATCACTATCACAGTCACCTTCAAGAATAATTTCAGTGGCTTCTACTTCAAATGGCTGCTTTGCATCAGGTGTTAATTTTAACTTACCTAATACATGAATAGCTGAACCAGTTGCGATATGTGAAACTTCATCGAAGTTCTTTAATTTTTCTTCTAAATAAACAACCTGACAATTTCTAAAATAAGAACCATCATTTAATGCGATGAATCCTAGTTTACCACTATCTCTATTTGTTCTTACCCATCCTTCTAATTCTACATACTCTACGTTATCTGTTTCTACTGCGTTATCTGCACGACAGATTTCATAAAGTTCTCTTACTGTCATAAATTCAAACATCCTTCTTACTCCTTTGTATTTGATTTCATTTTTAATTCTAATTCTTGTATTGCGACAACAACATCCACATTCTGTACCTCTACTCCCTGAGGCACAATAAAATGAGAGTGGGTGAAGTCTACAATGCCTTTAATCCCTAATGCTACTAAGCGGTCCACCATTTCCTGTACATTATCAGAAATTGCGAGAATCGCAATCTTACAGTCCTTAGGAAATGTTTTTTCCAAATCATCACTCTTATGAATCTTGACACCAAAACGTTCACCTTCAATATTAGCATCTTTATCATAAGCACAGACAATCTGTCCCACTGTATATTTCCAGCGGTTATATTTCAAAATAGCTGATCCTAAGTTACCTACACCAATGAGAATAATAGGTTCATCAAGTCCTAAACCTAAGAAATCACTGAGCGTTTCAATCATCTCTTTTGTATCATAACCATAGCCTCTTTTACCAAGTGTATTCTTCTGAGGCAAAAAGCCAAAATCACGACGAATAGTCGTATCCTGGATATGAGTAACTTCTGCAAGTTCACTCGATAAGAAGTTTTCTTTACCTTCATGTCCCATAACTCTTAAAGCCTTCAAATAAACAGGAAAACGTGTCATCGTCGCACGTGAAATTTTCTGTTTCTTTTCATTACTCATAGTTGTCTCCTACACTTTCCGCCTCTAAGTCATAATCCGGCTTAACAGATAAGTCCAAAGGGGCAAACATATTATATTTATACATAATACTTGCAGCAGATGCAATCATTGCTGCATTATCTGTACAATACTTCAATGGTGGAAAAATAACAGGAATATCACTTGTACTCATTTTTTCTCTGAGACCTTTGTTCGCACTTACACCACCTGCTACAATAATCTGCTTTACACCAAGATCATGAGCAGCAGCTAAAGCTTTAGAAGCAATCGTATCCATAGCCACATCCTGGAATGAGCAGGCTAAGTCATTGCCATTGATTTCCTCTCCTCTTTGGTCTGCATTATGCTTTAAGTTGATGACAGCGCTCTTTAAGCCACTGAAGCTAAAGTTATAGCTTCCATCATCAAGTGGTTTTGGAAGTGTATAGCTATGAGTTCCCTCATGTGCCATTTTATCTAATACAGGTCCTCCAGGATATGGAAGATGTAGAACACGTCCTACCTTGTCATAGGCTTCACCAATTGCATCATCAAATGTTGTACCGATGACCTCAAAAGAGAATTCCTTTTTCATATAAACAAGTTCTGTGTGTCCTCCTGAAACAACTAATGCCATTGCAGGATATTCAATATCATTGACGAGTTCATTGGCATAAATATGCCCCGCAATATGATGTACACCAATAAGTGGTTTATTTAAATAAATAGCGAGTGTCTTAGCTTCCTGCATCCCAACATGTAAAGAACCTACAAGTCCTGGTCCTTTAGTGACTGCAATTGCATCAATCTCCTCAATAGAGATATCTGCCTGGCTAAGTGCTTCCTTTAAAACAGTGCTGACACATTCAACATGCTTACGACTGGCAATTTCTGGTACAACCCCACCATATTGTTTATGGATATCAATCTGTGATGCAACAACATGACTTAATAACTCTTTTCCATCCTTAAGGATTGCAACACTCATTTCATCACAGCTTGATTCAATAGCAAGAATAACAGCCATTATTTTTCCTCCTTTCTTACCATGAGATAGGCATCCTCATGGTCTGCATAATAATCTTTACGTATAGCACATATCTCATAGCCATACTTCTTATATAAACGAATCGCACGTTCATTTGATACACGTACTTCCAAACTATAATTCATACATCCTTTATTATGTCCTTCTTTTAATCCATAATCCATCAATAACTTAGAAAGGCCTTTTCCCTGATAATTTGGATCAATACCAATTGTAGTCAATTCACAGTTTTCATAAGCATACCAGAATCCTGCATAACCAACAATTTTATCATCTACAAGAACATAATAATGAGCATAATCATTTGTTTTTAGTTCATGAAGAAAATCTTCTTTAGACCAGGCAGGGGTAAATAATAACCCTTCTAGTCTTTCAATTTCATCAAGATCTTCTTCCTGCATTTCTCTTAATAACATGCTTTCTTAGCCTCAACATCTTTAATATAAGTTGGTACTAATAGATCAACATTCTTGATTGGATCAGCCATCTGACCTAATGCATAAATATTAGCACAAAGATCACATTCTTTTTCATCTAATCCAAGACATCCTACTTCACCCACAAGTTCAAAGTCTTCATATTCAGCACGTAAGTGGGCAAAGTCTTCTAAAGTCACGACCTGTTCCTTAATTAAAGGAAGACCATTTTCATAAACACCAACAAAGACCTTATGTCCTCTTGCATCAATAACACTTAATGCCTGATTCATACCAGCATAAGCAGCTAAAGAACTGACTGATTTAATTCTTACATCAGATACTGCAGCAAGTGTCTTGGCGATAGTCATTGCGACTCTAACACCTGTATAAGAGCCAGGTCCTGATGTGATAATCATTTCATTGACATCCTTTAATGCAATATGATGACGATCAAGCACTTCCTTTAATGTAGGAATTGCTTTTTCTGATTGTCTTCTAGAACCTTTTTCCTGGAAGGCTTCTAGACACACATTATCTTGATATAAGCCTACAGCTAAATAACTATTTGATGTATCCATCACTAAACTAATCATGCGTAACCTCCCTCACATAGTTCTCATATTTTTCACCGATAGGGTGAAGCTTTAAAGAACGTGTTTCATCTTCATTCTTTATTATTTCTATTTCTAATCTTTCTTCTGGAATAATGTCTTCAATAAACTGTGGCCATTCAATCACACATAAGCCATCATCTTCAAACATCTCTTCAAACCCCAGATCATCATCTGCCCCTTCTAGGCGATATGCATCAAAATGATAAAGGGTCATACGTCCAGAATAAACCTTCACAATAGTAAAAGTTGGAGAATTGATGATCTTCTTGATTTCAAGTCCCTGTCCTATTCCTTTTGTGAATGTAGTCTTACCAGCCCCTAAATCACCTGTTAATGTGATAATAGAATGGGGAAAGATTGTTTCTCCAATACGTTTACCAAAAGCAATCATTTCAGCTTCATTTTTTAAGTTTATCATTTTTAGTTCCTCTATTTTTCATCATCTGCTGATACTTATTATACCACTCCTGAGCAAATCCTGCACGAAAAGGACCAGATGCATTCATCGTCATCACAATCAAACGATTGAGCTGTTCATGGAATATCTCATCTAATTCATCTGAATATTGATATTTAATACGATGAGCCGCATATTCACCTTCATCTAAGACCTTATAACGATAGCCAGGCCATACCTTTAAATCAAGGTCATAATCAATATATTTAAGTGCTTCTCCATCATATAATATAGGAGAGGCAATATTACAATAATAATAGATACCATCACTTCTAATCATACAAATTACATTATACCATCTATCCTTAGGAAAATAACAGATAGCTGGTTCTTTAGTGACCCAGGAACGACCATCTGATTCTGTAACTAATGTATTATTATTTATACCGATAAAATGGCGATCTGTTTCTTCTAATATCTTACAGCGTGACCACGTACGATGTGGTTTACCGTCATGTTTATAGCAATGGATGAGCACATCCTGCCCCACTAATGAATTCTTCATAATCAAACCTCTTTCAACCTATCGAATATCATAGCAAAAAACAGGTGAAATGTACATAAACCTCACCTGTTTTTTCCTAAATAAAGCCTTTTTAAGTTATTGTTTTGTTTTTATATAAAAAAAACAGTGGTCTCCCACTGTTAAATAGCCTTAAATGCTTTCTGAAGTTTTGGATAAATAAGTGCAAATACTACATAAGTTAAAATAAGTGTACCTACATTATAACCAATGTTGTATAAGAATGAATAAACCCAAGGGTTCATGTTCTTAGGTGCATAGCTTGCAAATAATACAGCACCAGATAATAAATGTGAAATGAACTTAAGGATCATTCCTACGAATATTCCTGTATAAACTTCAGTCTTACCTGATTTAAAATTAGGAATAAAGCCTGCAATACCAAGTGCTGATAATGGTACAAGATAGTCTAACACAACAGACCAAGGTCCATAATATAAAGCAAGACCTAATACAAACTGCATAGCAGTGGCACCAACACCTACAATAATTCCATACTGTGCACCCATTAAATAGCTTGCAAGTACGATTGGTAATAAACTTAAAGTAATAGAACCACCCTGTGGCTGTCCTGGAATCACCTTAAATAGTACTTCTAGAACTAACTGCATAGCGATAAATAACGCAACATAAGCAATTGCTCGAGTGGATAATGTCTTCTTATTCATTTATAAATCTCCCCTTTCTAATGACTAAGATGACGCAAAGAAGTCACTAAAAAAGTACGGCCTCTCTACGCTGGTATTACCCAGATCAGATGCTAAGGGACAAGGCTTTCACCTATCTCAGCAATAAATGCGCCCCTGGCAGTAATGATTATATTACAGAACATTCTTTTTGTCACGTAATCTAAATTTATAGTAGAAATGTTAGGGGTTTCTGTTTATAATAGGGGTGTTTAGGAGGATATAAGCATGTCAAAAGTTTTAGCAGTTAACTGTGGAAGTTCTTCATTGAAGTTCCAGTTATTTGAAATGAATACTGAAAGTGTTATCACTTCTGGTATTATTGAAAGAATCGGTATGGAAGATTCAATCTTCACTATCAAGTATAATGGTACTAAAGATAAGAAGGTCTTTGCAGTTCCTACTCACAAGGAAGCAGTACAAGTATTACTTGATACATTAATTGAAAAGAAGATTGTTGAACATTTAGATGAAATCAAGGGTATTGGTCATCGTGTTGTACAAGGTGGTCCTTATTTTGATGGGTCTTGTGTTGTAGATGATGATGTGATCGCTAAGATTGATGAATTATCACCACTTGCACCACTTCATAACCCTGCACATATTATTGGTATCAAAGCATTCAAGGAAGCTATTCCTACTGCAGGTGCTGTTGTAGTATTCGATACAGCATTCCATCACTCTATTAAGCTTGAAAACGCAGTTTACCCAATCCCATATAAGTTCTATGAAGAAAACAAGATTAGAAAATATGGTGCACATGGTACTTCTCATTACTATGTATCAAAGCGTACTCAGGAATTATTAGGCAACCCTGAACATGCTAATATTATTGTATGTCATTTAGGTGCAGGTGCTTCACTTTGTGCTGTAAAGGATGGTAAATCTATTGATACTTCAATGGGTCTTACACCTCTTGCTGGTGTCATGATGGCAACTCGTTCTGGTGATATTGATGCATCTGTTGTAGACCACTTAATTGAAAATCTTGGATATGATATGAAGACTGTATTCAAGATGTTGAATAAGGAATCTGGTTTATTAGGTGTATCTGGAGTGTCTGGTGATATGAGAGATATCATTGATGCAAAAGATGCTGGTAACCAAAGAGCCGAATTAGCTTTTAACATGTTTAGAAAACGTGTTGCTGATTATATTGGTTCTTATTTTGTAGAACTTGGACATGTTGATGCAATTTCATTCACAGCAGGTATTGGTGAAAACAGCTTTATCGCAAGAGAAGCAATTATTAATCTAATAAAAGAAGCATTAGGCATCGTATTAGATGATAAGGCTAATGTAGAAGGTCATGGTGAAAGATTAATTTCTGCACCTGAATCTAAGATCAAGGTATTCGTAGTACCAACTGATGAAGAATTAGTGATTGCAAGAGATACAAAAGAATTATTAAACTTATAAAGGTAATTTAAAATAACTAGGGGTTTCCTAAATTTTA
>NZ_FR898763.1:0-2592 GCF_000437715.1 Catenibacterium sp. CAG:290 | reverse complement strand
TAATGCATTATTACATTATTGAAATCTTAAACAGATACCTATATCTTACAAATTATACAAAGTCAATCTTCTATCGTTTAGGTATGCCTTTTATCGTTATTCCTATCACTATTATTATTACAGCACTTATTCGTAAACTAAGATTAGGAAAGAAAATATTGCCTTAAATTACATGATTTCACAGAAATTACACATAGATAGCGCTTGTAATAAGGTATAATAACAGCAATGAAGTGAATTATAGACTATTTTGTGGTATAGTAATTTATGTATGAACTTAAAAATAAGGATGTGAAAAAAGATGTATAAAAGGAAATTAAGAGGATGGGCGAAGCATTTAGATTTCTTAATTGTGGACCTTATCTGTCTACAGTTAGCTCTATTTCTAGCTTACTACATGCGTCATGGAATACTTGATATATATACAAGATCATTGTATGTCAATATCGCGATAGTCATGACACTATTAGATATGTTAATTATTATATTCTTTAATATTTTAAAGAATATTTTGAAGCGTAATAATATTACAGAAATGATTAAAGTAATAGAGAAATCATTATTATTAATGGTTGTTTCTACTGCTTATATTTTCTATGCGCAAAAAGATGATGTATCACGTTTAACTTTAGGTTTTACATGTGTATTTGATGCAATGTTTACTTATATTGTACATTGTGTGATGAAACCAATTGTAAGACGTAGAAGAAAGAATAATAAAAAATCTCTTATCGTGATTACAGAGTCTGAATTTATTGATTCTATTACAGAGAATAAGAAAATATTTGGTTTGGATGAATACCAGAGTGTTGGTTTTGCGGTTCTAGATAAGAATATGGAAGGTCAGAAATCAAATGGCTGGTCTATTGTGGCGTCTCAGGATACTGTTATAGATTACGTATTAAGACAATGGATGGATGAAGCTTTAGTGATTCTTCCTAGGGAAGATGTTTTCTCTACTTCTTTAGTTAAAGATTTAGCTGAAATGGGACTCGCTGTTCATGTAGAAATCAGTGAATATAACTCATTAAAGGGATATCGTAAGCAGTTTGAAAGAATGGGTGAAAACCAGGTATTAACTGTCAGCATGAACTCTATTAATGAATATGACTGGATTGCCAAGAGAATACTTGATATTCTTGGTGGTTTAGTAGGATGCTTGATTACTCTTATTTTAACTATCTTCTTAGGCCCAGCTATCTTTATTGCCTCTCCAGGACCAATCTTCTTTAAACAGAAGAGAGTTGGTAGAAATGGTAAAGTGTTCAATATGTATAAGTTTAGAAGTATGTATATGGATGCTGAAGAGCGTAAGAAAGAGCTTATGGCTCAAAATAGAGTTAAAGATGGTATGATGTTCAAACTTGAATATGACCCTCGTATTATTGGCTGTAAAAAGAAAGCCGATGGTACTATTAAGAAGGGGGTTGGTAATTTCATTAGAGATTGGTCTCTTGATGAATTCCCACAGTTCTTTAATGTATTAAAGGGTGATATGAGTTTAGTAGGTACTAGACCCCCTACTCTTGATGAATGGAATAAGTATGAATTACGTCATAGAGCACGTCTTGCATTTAAGCCAGGTATTACAGGTTTATGGCAAGTAAGTGGTAGAAGTAATATCACTGACTTTGAAGAAATCGCAAGATTAGATAAAGAATATATCAAGAACTGGAGATTCAGTCATGATATTCAGATTCTATTGAAGACAGTACAGGTTGTTTTCAAAAAAGAAGGATCAATGTAAAGGAGTTATGAATATGCCATCAGTAAAGATTATTATTGCGACACATAAGAAGTATCGTATGCCTGATGATGAGATGTATATTCCTGTACAGGTTGGTGCAGAAGGTAAGGATGATCTTGGATATACACGTGATAATACAGGTGATAATATTTCTAATTTAAATTCACAGTATTGTGAATTGACAGGATTATATTGGGCTTGGAAAAACCTAGATGCAGATTATGTAGGTTTAGCCCATTATCGTAGACATTTTAGAGTAAAGAACAAGACAAAGGATCCTTTTGATTGTGTACTTACTTCTAAAGAAGCAGAAGAACTATTAAAGGATAATGATATTCTAGTTACTAAGAGACGTAATTATTATATTGAAACAATTTATGATCATTATGTTCATACACTTTATCCTGAACCATTAGATGAAACAAGAAAGATTATTGAAGAGAAGTGTCCAGAATATTTACCTGCTTTTGATAAGCATATGAAAGGTAAAACAATGCATGCCTTTAATATGTTTGTGATGAAGAAAGAATATTTTGATGCTTATTGTGAATGGTTATTTGATATTCTATTTGAACTTACTAAAAGATTTGAAGGTACTGAATATAATAGCTTCCATGCACGTTATCCAGGTAGAATTAGTGAAGTACTATTAGATGTTTGGATGAATGAGAACGGTTATACCTACAAAGAAGTTCCATTTGTATATATGGAAAAGATCAATATGTTTAAAAAGGGAATGGGATTCTTAAAAGCTAAGTTCTTACATAAGAAGTATGGGGAGAGTTTTTAATGAGTTTATTTAAGAAAATAGTAACACTTGTACTTGCGATGAGTTTAATGACTGG
>NZ_FR898762.1:0-504 GCF_000437715.1 Catenibacterium sp. CAG:290 | reverse complement strand
GGTAATTTAAAATAACTAGGGGTTTCCTAAATTTTAATTATCACGTAGTATGGGGTGAATCTCACCCCATACTTTTTTATGCGCTAAAAGTCTATTTCAGAAATATCTAAATCTAACGATGAGTCTTCATCGTTATTTTTCATTAGAGAAAACTGAATATCATCAATTTGGTGAGAAATAGACTCCAGACGAACAAGTATATCTTCTAAAACTTCATCTTCCTCAAGTATTACTGGTTCATTATCCTCATCAACAATAAGTCTAAATACCTTACTCATATTATTTACCATCCTTTCTGATACTTGTGTAATAGAAAGTCGTATCCTCGTTTAGTGTATAAAGGATACGATTGCGAAATCTCTCCCAGTTCAAATAGCCGTTTGAGGCATGCTTAATGAGCTTGATGGACTTGTTTCTGTTTTCAACGATGGCAGTGTTCATCTTTCTGTTTACATTGTCATCCACAATTATGAAGCTGTTGATGATCTCCTTTTTCCAGTTGGT
>NZ_FR898761.1:0-7811 GCF_000437715.1 Catenibacterium sp. CAG:290 | reverse complement strand
AATTTAACTATTTATTGACATTTAATAGTTTGTCTTGTCTATCTCTATTCTACCACACTTATAATCTTTAATGATTTTTTTACATATAACGACATTATTTATCATAATTTAATACAAATGCTAAATTATAATTATTTTTTAATATTTTTATAATAATTTATTATTGCATTGACTAAATGTTTGTACTATACTTAGACCCAACAAAGGCGAAGACGAGGAGAGTAATCTATGACAGAGACTCTAGCGAGTAAGTGATTGGTGGAAGACTTACAGTTAAGTGATAGATGAAGAACACCTCTGAGCTGTCTACCCAAAGCGTAATGCAAGTAGGCTAGAACGTTCTTTCAGCGACGTTACCGCTGGCGGGTATCGCATGCTCTTTGAAGTATGTCTGTACTTAGTTATAGACTCAACGACTTAGTAAGATACTCGCACCACAAAGCGAGTTTTTTTTGACTCAAGTATAGGAGGAAAATGTAAATGTGTGGTTTTCTAACAATGGGTTCTACAGAAGTAGAAATTGATGTATTTGATGAAGCTTTAGGAAAGATTGAAGGTAGAGGTCCTGATATGATTGAGACTTCTAGATTATTTGATAAGACTTTTGGTTTCAATAGATTAGCTATTATGGATTTAAGTGAAAATGGTATGCAGCCTTTTTCTGATGATCATACTATTGTGGTATGTAATGGAGAAATCTATAACTACCCAGAATTAAAGAAGAATATTATGGATGAATATACTTTCAAGTCTTCTAGTGACTGTGAAGTATTAATTCCTTTATATAGAAAATATGGTTTAGATACACTTGTAAGATATTTAGATGGTGAATATGCATTCTGTTTATATGATGCAGACGCTGATAAGATGATGGCTGCCAGAGATCCAATTGGTATTCGTCCAATGTTTTATGGATATACTGAAAAAGGCACTATCGCATTTGGTTCTGAAGCCAAAGCTTTAATGCCTGTCTGTAAAGAAATTATGCCTTTCCCACCAGGACATTATTATGATGGTGAAAAGTTTGTATGCTTCAATGATGTGGCTGATGTGAAATTAATGCATAATGATGATGTAGAAACAATTGCATTAAACTTAAGAATCAAATTAATTGAAGCTGTTAAGAAGAGATTACAAAGTGATGCCCCTGTTGGTTATTTATTATCTGGTGGTTTAGATTCATCATTAGTATGTGCGATTGGTCAGCGTATTACTGATACACCTATTAAGACATTTGCGATTGGTATGGAAACAGATCCTATTGACTTAAAGTATGCGAAAGAAGTCGCTGAATTCTTAGGTACTGATCATACAGAAGTTATTATGACTAAAGAAGATGTATTAGGTTCTTTAAGAGAAGTCATTCGTACATTAGAAACTTGGGATATTACGACTATTCGTGCAAGTATTGGTATGTATCTTCTATGTAAATATATTCATGAACATACTGATTTAAAGGTTATTTTAACCGGTGAAGTCAGTGATGAATTATTTGGTTATAAGTATACAGACTTTGCACCTAGTCCTGAAGAATTCCAGAAGGAATCTCAAAAACGTATGCGTGAATTATATATGTATGATGTATTAAGAGCAGATAGATGTATTAGTGCAAATGCCTTAGAAGGACGTGTTCCTTTCGCAGATCTTGATTTTGTGGATTATACTATGCGTATTGATCCTAAGAAGAAAATGAACACTTACAACAAAGGTAAATATCTACTAAGACATGCTTTTGAAGGATTAAACTATCTTCCTCAAGATATCTTATTTAGAGAAAAAGCAGCATTCTCTGATGCAGTAGGACATTCTATGGTAGATTACTTAAAAGAATACGCTGATTCATTATATACAGATGAAGATGTAGTAAACGCTAAAGAGAAGTATCCTTACTGTACACCATTTACTAAAGAATCATTATTATATCGTGATATCTTTGAATCTTATTACCCAGGAAAAGCTAAATGGATCAAAGACTTCTGGATGCCTAATAAGACATGGGAAAACTGTGATGTGAATGACCCAAGTGCCAGAGTACTTAAAAACTATGGAGCTTCTGGAAAATAATATTATAATAAGAATGAGGTGATGATTATGTTAGGTACATTATTATCTATGGTGTTCTTTCTTGCGTTTCTTCCATTTATTGTGATGTTTTACATATTTAAATGGAGTTTAAAAGTTGTGATTTATCTCATTCTTATTTTCCTTGCATTAGGATTTTTGGGAATCATTATATAGAGGCTTTGAATTATTCATAGTCTTTTTTTATGCATAAAAAAACGTGGTTACCCACGTTACTAACTATTGGTGCTCGGAATGGGACTTGAACCCACACGGCATAAACCACCAGTACCTGAAACTGGCGTGTCTACCATTCCACCATCCGAGCATTCAACAGTTTTGATTTTATTCTCGTTTTATTTGTTTGTCAAATATTATTCATGATGGCATTCACAGTTATCATGACTGCATCCACAAGTAGGTTCTGACTCAGTAACTAGTGTACCATCTAAATAAGCTTTTACTGCAGTATCACAATCACCTGTCACTCCACCTACGACATTAATATTAGACCCACTTAAAGCCATAATAGCACCTCTACCAATACCACCACAGATCAATACATCTACATTCATATTAGATAATAAGATTGCTAGAGCACCATGGCCTAATCCTTCTGTACCAACGACCTGTGATTCTTTGATTTCATTGTTTTCTACATCATATAATTTAAATTGTGAAGTTTTTCCAAAGTGTGGAAAAACTGATTCGTTTTCATAAGTTACCGCAATTCTCATAATATGTTCTCCTTTTACTTTTAAAACAGGATAACCTGTTTTCTTTATACATTCATTGCCTTCAATTCTTAAAGGATAGCCTTCCATAATACTGCGTGCTATCTTTTTTCTTGCTCTGGCATATATTTCAGTGACTGTAGTACGTGATATATTCATCTTATCAGCGCATTTGGCATGTGTATAGGACTTATAGTCTATAAGACGGATGACCTCAAATTCATCTAATTCAAGCTCTATATAGCCTCTTTGAGGTATACCATCAGGTACAAACATATTGTATTCAGGAAATCCTGTAATTGTCCTTGATCTCTTTGGTCTAGCCATACGCTCCTCCAGTTACTGACATATGTCGGTAACATTATAGCACAAAGAATTATAAAAAAAAGCAGTTTTCACTGCTTTAGAGTAATCTTATTGCGCCTTGTTCTCTTGTATGAATAATATAACAAGAACCCTTACCAAATATAGAATCCATATAAGATGCATAATCGTTAATTCTATTTGTTTTCACAAAGGCAATCATAGTACTTGAGAATCCTCCACCATTCACTTTTACAACACCATCTTCACCTAAAAAGTTTTCACTTAATACAATAGCTGTACCAATATTTTGATGACGTGTACTTTCCTGTGGATAAATATTCTGTAGTGCTTTAAATGTAGAGTCTCCAGATTCTCTTACTAGTTTTAAGAAAGTATCAAAATCTCCCTTTTCAAGTGCTTCTGTCTGCTTTAAGACACGATCTTCTTCCTTAAAGAAATGAAGTGCTCGAAGTGCTGGACGATCCCCTACTCTTGCTCTTACCATACGGTAATTCTTCATGAACTCATCATAAGAAACATCTCTTAAGACATCTTTCTTAAAGAAGTTAGCCACCTTGATCATTTCTTTCGGAATAGCATCATAATCAATTGTATTATCCGATCTACACACATTAGAATTCACACAACATAGAGTATAATCAAAATTTGAGAAATCAGTATTCAACTTATAAATATCAGGTGAATTAGGATCCCTAAAATCCACTTTAATAAATCCACCTACGCAGCAGACACATTCATTCATTAAACCACTTGGTTTACAATAAAATATATTCGTCGCAAAACGACCAATCTGGACAAGATATTTGTTTTCAATTTTTCCTTCATTGTATAAATAGTTAATAATGGTACCAATCATAATATTAAAATTAGCACTAGAACCCAAACCTACATTTCTAGGAATATCACATTGAATATAAGCATTAAAACCACCTATATGATAATTCTTCTGGTTTAAACCAAATAATACACCATTGATCAATGATTCCATTGTGCCTTTCTTGGCTTCATTATATTTTATATTTTCTGTATCTATTTCATTAATATTTAGTTCATTATAAATAACCTTCACATAACGATTCTGTTTGCCTACTATACCAATAGAATCTAATTGAATAGCGGATGCAAGAACACGTCCTTGCTGGTGATCGGTATGATTCCCACCTATTTCACATTTACCAGGAACACTAAATATCATAATATCCTGATCTCCATAATAATCCATAAAGGATTGTATAGCTTCTTTATATCTTAATACCTGTTCATCTATATTTTCTGAGTAAATTTCTCTTAATAGAGGAATCATTTCACCACTAGAAAGTCTTTTGAGTACTTCAGATGCTTTCATAGTGTAACCTCCTTCCTTGTAAACGGTTGCATTCCTATTTTATCATGTATTTGTTTGATTACAATGTTTCATGGTATATTTTACATCAAAATTACATAAACCCTTTGTTCATTTCTTTATTCTATTTTGTGCATAATGTGCATAAGTGTGAATAATTCATTTTCTTTAGTATATATCATATCTTTTTAAAATGCATGTAAATCGTGATACTATAACGCCTATTTTTAGGCGTTAAATAACCGTACTTGTTCACGAAGACTATAAGCGATTTGTAGTGACTTTGTCATTATATGAAAACGGATACAAAAAAAAGAATAGTGAATTAATCACCATTCTCTTCTAATACAGCACCATTTGTTTCAATGATATGCTTCATCCAGTTATATGATTTCTTCTTAGTACGTTTTAATGTACCTTGTCCTTTATCATCCATGTCTACATAGGCGTTTTTTCATCTCTCCAGTGACTAAATCAATAGGTGCCCACATATGAAAAAAAGTAGGTTTCCCTACTTTTCTTCCAACATTTCTATAACCTTAATAACATCCCAATAGAATGATTCTTCACCGACATATGTATCAAAGTGATGTCTTCTTAATTGTCTCATGACATTATTTTGTACACCAGTGAAACAGAGCTGTACCTTATGTGCACGACATAGTTCTACAACATCCATTAATTCATGAATACCTGAATCATCAATAGATGGTACACCTCTTACTGAAAGAATAAGATAATCACATCCATCAATAAGTTCTCTTACTTTAGATAATAACTGATCCTGGTTTCCAAAGAATAGTGGTCCAGCTAAATAAACTACCTGAGTTGTAGAATGGTTATAATTGATTTCTTTGTCTAATCTATGTGGTTCAATGGCACTTGTTTCTACATGCAATGAAGAGTTATTGATCACAAATAAGAACATTGAAACACAGATACCTAATACAATTGCGACTGTTAAGTCAAATACTACTGTTGCAAGCATAGTGACTAAGAACTGTGTCATACTTGTTTTAATACGGTTTCTAAAGATTGATTTAATTTCATCCCATTCATTCATACGCCATGCAGTCATGATTAGTACTCCAGCTAAAGCTGATAAAGGGATCTGTGACATGAATGGACCTAATACAAACATAGAGATAAGTAACGCAATCGCATGGAAGATACTAACAAGTCTTGTCTGTCCTCCTGCTTTAATCGCAACACTTGTACGTGCAATTGCGGCAGTTGCTGGTACACCACCAAAGAATGGAATAACCATATTACCTACACCTTGCGCAAATAATTCCATATCTGCATCTAGCTTTTCATTTTTCATTTTACCAGCACTTGCACCACATAGTAATGATTCAATCATTCCAAGCATCGCTATACTAAAAGCTGGAATAATGAGATGTGTAACAGTAGTAAGATTGAGACTTGAGATAGATAGTCTTGCATCTGGAAATAATGTAGTAGGAATCTTACCTACAACTGTGACATCAAAGTGACCTACTAAATTCACAATTAATGCGATAATGATCCCTGCAAGAGATGATGGGAAGATACTTCCCCATTTCTTAGGCCAGATTAACATAATAAAGACAACAAGTAAACCAAACATTAAAGCATACTTATTGATAGGAAAACCTAATTTAGAATAAGAGAAGAGCTTTTCAATTGTATTGCCTCCTTTAGAAGTCACTCCAAAAAAGTTATCAATTTGTCCTGTCGCAATAATAATCGCAATACCACTTGTAAAGCCAGTAATAACACTACTTGGGATAAAAGATACAACCTTCCCAAATTTAAATAATGATGCAATAAGTAACATCACACCAGAAATAAAGCTGGCTACAAATACTCCCTGTAAACCATATGTAGTTGATAAACCAATCAAAATGGCTGACATAGCCCCTGTAGGGCCTGAAATCTGATAAGAAGCACCAGATAGTCCTCCAATTAATAAACCTGCCACAATAGCTGTGATTAAGCCTGCACCAGCATCAGCCCCACTACTTACACCAAAAGCTAAAGCAAGTGGTAAAGCCACTGCCGCAACTGTTAAGCCTGCAAGTATATCCTTTACTAACTTTTGTGAGTTATACCCCTTAAACTCACTTTTTAATCTTAATATGTAATTGTTTAACACTTACTCCCCTGTTCCTTTCTGAAAAATTACTGTTTCAATATAACATAGAATTCTTAGAAAGTAGAGAAGAAATATGACTTTTACATAATCTATATATTTGTATGCTTTTTTAATTCTTTGATATTAAAACTATTAACTTCAAACTAACTTTAGTATACAATACATTCTGAGGTGAATATATGAAGAAAAAAATTATAGGATTGATTGTATTGATATTACTTTGTGGAAGTATTGGAGTAGGTCATTATTTTGTGAACTATGCTTTGTCTCCTGCAAGTAATTCTAGTGAAAGAAATGTGAAGACAACTGTACATGCTTCAAATAGTAATGAATTGATTATGAATAAGAATAAAGAGGATGAAATGAAGAAAGCAGATGCTTTCTATAAGGAAACATCCTTAACATCAATTACAAGTAAGGATAAGTTAAAACTATCTGGTAACTATAAAACACAAGACTCACATAAATGGGCTCTTATTATTCATGGTTATAAGGTGGACAACAGAAATATGATGCCTTTTGGACGTACTTATTATGAACATGGTTATAATGTATTATTACCTGATGATCGTGCTTCTGGTAAGAGTGAAGGGGATCATATTGGAATGGGTTATCTAGATAAGAATGATATGAAGCTTTGGATTAATTGGATTTTGAATAAAGATCCAGAAGCAAAGATTATAGTACATGGTGTATCCATGGGTGGTGCTACTACAATGATGTTATCAGGTGATCATCCAAAAAATGTAGTAGGTTATATAGAAGATTGTGGTTATACAAGTGTATATGATATATTCTCTAGTGAATTAGATAAAAGATTTGGTTTACCACCATTTCCAGTGATGGATATTTCAAATATAATGTCAAATATTGAAGCAGGTTATGATTTTAAAAAAGCAAGTAGTTTAGAAGCAGTCAAGAAGTGTAATAAACCAATGATGTTTATTCATGGCACAAAGGATGATTTTGTGCCTTATTCAATGGGATTAGAAGTATATAAGGCAGCAAATTGTGAGAAAGAATTATATAGTGTTAAAGGCGCAACACATGCCAATAGCTTATATATGAATCCAGACGCTTATTGGAATAAAGTATTCAAGTTTATTAATGAGAAGACATCTATCGAAAGATAGATGTTTTTTTGTACTAAAAAAGCCCTCCTGTGGGAAGGCATAAAAAAAGGACCTGGCAGCTTGCTATTGTCGCGTCT
>NZ_FR898760.1:0-36000 GCF_000437715.1 Catenibacterium sp. CAG:290 | reverse complement strand
CTTAAATTCTAGCATTATTAACTTAATGACATTGCCGTTGTGGTGCTCATGTTTGATTATCATTAAAATTTAGGAAACACCTAATTATTTTAAATTACCTTTATTTATTGCTCGTTACAGTCCCCTTTTTCGTTGTTTTCTGCATAAGTTCTTTCCATTATAACTATTTCATTTCAAAAAGTATTATCAGCAATATTGTTAAACCAATATGTAATCCAAACCAACCAAACCAAGCTATTCCAAATGTACTAGATAACCACACACAAACAAAATATCCTATAACAGCGACTACAGGTGTATATTTCCATTCTTTATATACAAGATAACTTAAAAATAAATAAAATAATGTAATAAAAATATTTGTATAATCATCATCAATATTGCTTAGTAACACTGAAAAATTAATAATATTAAATATTAAAAGTACAAAAGATAATAATAATCGTCTGATTTTCAACATATAAGTTTACTCCCTTTACCAAAATAATTGCGGATATATTGCTCTGCTTTGTGTGTCATCTATAATTTCAATTGCTTTTATATCTGAAAATGTATTTTTTATCTGTATTAAATTCTCATAAGTGTTTTTCTTATCAGTTTCCACAAAGTAAATTGATAAAATTCCATTTTTAAAATTATTCGCTAAGTTCAAGAAAAATGTTGCTACTAGATCATCAAATTTAGCTTAACATCAGATTTTCTACTTCATATGAAACTGGAAAAGTAAACATTGAAGAGATGGCATCTGTGATTCTTAGAATGATTGTGGACACAGAAATCTTCAGTATCAAAATGATAAGAGCTATACCTATGCCCACTTCAATTAAGGAAGCATATTCCAAGTATTGTTATGGGATTTTTTTGAATAAGTTAACGTAAAGCAACAATTTACTAAAAAAAGCGAAATTGTTTAATAAATTTATTATGATTGAAAAAATGCTTTATACCTCCTCTCTTTTAAATATGCTTTTATTATTAATCAATCATATTTATAATTTTATCATAATGTTTTTTTGGGAAAATGAATAGTGCTTTTGTATATAATGCACATATTTTGATGATGAATTCATAATGCCTAAAGTGGAATTTAACTTTTCACTTTAGATTTATGATTTTTATGCAAAAAATGCTTGCATGCCCTAAATCTATATGGTATATTAAGTACGCAGTCCGATGCAGACATACTCAAGAGGCTGAAGAGGCTCCCCTGCTAAGGGAGTAGGTGGGGTAACCTGCGCGAGGGTTCAAATCCCTCTGTCTGCGCCATTGCAAATGGTCTGGTAGTTCAGTTGGTTTAGAATGCCGCCCTGTCACGGCGGAGGTCGCGGGTTCGAGCCCCGTCCAGACCGCCATTTGTAATTTAACACTTCTTCGGAAGTGTTTTTTTATTTATATATACTTTAAATGCCAGACATTGTCTGGCATTTTCGTTTAGAATAAGATGACTAATAACGCAAATATATTGTTTGTCATATGTGTAAGAATAGAAGCCCAGATATTATCTGTACTTTCATAAATATACGCAAAGACTAGTCCTGAGCAAGCATATGGTATCATCTGTACCATTTCAAAGATATTACCCGCAAAGACTGAATTCATAACATGAATAAAGCCAAATAAGAAGGCAGAGACCACATAAGCTAAGAATCTATTATATTTACGTAGACCTGTAAAAATAATGCCTCTAAAGATTAATTCTTCCCCTATTGGCGCTAAGAATCCTGTCACAAAGAACATGATGGCAGGAATACTTTTAGTAAGTGATTCTACCTGCTGCTGATTCACACTTGATGATTGATCCACAAAAAGTTTAACTATACTACTTCCAATCGCATTAGCACAAATATTAAGGAAGAATCCTAGAAAACATCCTGCAACAATAATAGATAGCTTATTATTCATGAAGTCTTTCCATTGACGCATAATAAATTTTCTAAGGATAATGACCGCAATAAGTGCAGTAATCAAATCTACTACAAAATTCAACCAAATATTCGCATTCGTTGAAGTGATTGAAAGGTTAAATGTTAAGATTGTCCACTTTACAATCGCACTACCAATATAACTATTACAATAAAAGAATAAAGGAAGTAGAATCAGACATCCAAGTACTAATTCCTGACCTGAAAGTCTTCTAGTAAAACGATCAATTTTTTGTCTCATTAGATTCTCCCTTCATCATAGAACTTATAAGCAATTTCTTTATAGAATAGTGCCTGAACAGTAATATAAGCAGGCTGGTATGTATAAGCCGCTACTGCCGCGCTTAGAATTGAACCAGTCAATCCTGCAATACCATTATCACCAAATACGCCACCAATCATACCACTAATGATGGCACATAGAAGAATCCATCCAATAAATGAAAGATTGATTAATAATAAGTCCACGCAATGACCTTTCATTAATGTGAATGATTCCTTAAGCGCCCCAAAGCCTTTAATGCCATATTCCTGATGTAAGTAAGTCATCGCAAACATACGTAAATTAACCCAGATCATTACAAATGCGAAGACAAAGAGCAATATAAACAATAATATCGCACTTAATGCTGTAAGACCTGAAACAACCCCGGTAACAGGTGAAACACTATAAGGATCACTTAATAGCGCAAATAAGCCACCAAAAGACCCAAGAGAGCATACCACAATAAATGCTACAAAAATGGATATTATAACAAAATTTACAAGTACTTTTGTAAGATAAGTTGGTACGTATTCAATCCAGTTAACTAGACCATAGACACCATCATTATCAGATAATTCTTGTTCACGATCAGTAACAACTTTAAGCCCTGCAACAACATGTCCTTGTTCTACTGCAAGTATTAACGCTGAAATAACCAAATAAATGATATACATCACCCCATTACCCGAATCAAGTAAGCTAGGGAGTGCTGAAATAACACCTATGATCAAGCAGATGCGTGATAAACTTGCTTTGTTGACGCGTGCAATTTCTCTTGCACGTTGTTTAATCATTGAAATATTCATAATTAATCCTCCTTGATTAACTGTTCTATGAATGAGATGACACGTTCTACATTCTTTCCATCCTGATATTTAAAGAACTTAGTCTTAAATCGTTTAATATCATAACGTTCATTAGAATGTATTGCATCTCCTAATTCATCTTCATTATAACATAATGGACCAGGCATTTCCTTCTTATAGTCTACAAAACATCCTAAATGATGCATATATTCCTTTAAATCAGGCACATAGAAATACATTGGCTTATCTAGAATAGAATAATCAAAGATAATAGAAGAAAAATCAGAAATAAGCGCATCACTCACAATAAATAAATCATAAGTATTCTCATGATTCATATTAAATATACGTTCATCTTCTTCAATCGGGATATTATGCATAAGTGGATGATATTTATAAAGTAGAACTGTATCTTCATCCAGCAAAGACATAAGTTTCTTTGAATCAAGATCAACCGCTTTAAATCCTTTATAAATATTTCCTCTAAATGTAGGTGCATAAAGTAATATCTTCTTATTTTTTATTTTTGGATACTTGAGATAGAAGTTCTTTTTTGCTTCTTCTTTATACGTTTCATCAAATAAATGATCAACACGTGGCATACCTGTTACAAGTACGTTGTTTTTATCTACAGAGAAAGCAAGAGAATAAGGTTCTACCCAATAATCACTATTCGCAATAACATAGTCATAGTTATTAATAGGATATTGTCTTTTAATCGCATTTCCAAACTTCTTAATAGCTCCTGTGGCATGCCATACTTCAATGACCTTAACACCTTGTCTCTTATAATGAGAGACAACATAGTTATTGTCATTAATGAGTACGATATGGGATGTATTAATCACAATAATCTGTTTAATGCAGTTAAGGAGATATAAGAAATCATTCCATACTGATTTTTTATCATAATGAATGAGTACTTTCTTAATAGAATAATGAGATGTATCAAGATGATTATAGATATCTAAGAAGTCATCTCTTAAAACATTGTCTTCTAATGAAACAAACGCAATTTGATTCTTTTTAATAGGAACAAGAGATACAAAGATGTTCACGAATGAAAGAATGATGTTTAATACAATTTTCTTAAGCCCCATGCTGTTCACCTAGTAATATATTTATAACACGCTGGCTGGCATGTCCGTCTTCATGATTATTAAAACGTTCATTGAAGCCTTTTAAACGGTCATAATCAAAATCATGTATATGAATCTTCTCAAGTAGTGTATCTTCATTTTCTACCACATCTCCTGGAAGATCCTTATAAATATCTAAATAGAAGCCTCTTAATTCATCACGATAGTTTTCTAAATCATACATATAGAAATAGATTGGTCTTTTTAATATTGCATAATCAAAGAAGACACTTGAATAGTCAGTCACTAAAACATCTGCAATTAAGTATAAGTCTGCAATATCTTCTTGAGGATCTACATAATAAACGAAGTCTTTCACTTCATCTAAGTTAAAATCATTCACAATCAAATAATGAGGTTTAAATACAACAATATATTCATCCCCTAATACTTCCTGCCATTTTTTGAAGTTAACTTCTAATTTAAATGTATAGCCCTTCATATTAAATGAGTTATCACGCCATGTAGGTGCATAGAGTAAGATCTTTTTATCGTGAGGAAGATGCATTCTATTTTTAATAGTTTCTACATCTTCTTTTGTATAGTTAGATAATATATCATTTCTTGGGTAGCCTGTTTCAATTAATCTTTCCTTATTAATTCTAAAAGATGTCTGGAAGACTTCTGTAGTGAAGGCACTCGGAGAAATCATATAGTTGTATTTTGAGACATCATTATCATAAGTGGCACGCATTTCTTCTACAGACATACCAGAGCGATAGAATGTAGTTCCTTCTGGCACTTCAATATCATGAGCAAGCTTCTTTAAAGGTGTACCATGCCAAGTTTGTAAATAGACCTGGTTATCCTTCTTTAATACATATTTAGGAAGCTTACAGTTAGAAATCCAATACTTGCTTCTTGCAAGATAGAAGAAATAAGGAATACTGAAGTATTCTATAATCTTAGCATTAGGAATAGTGAGATTCTTTTCTTTATGATGCTTGATTGCATAGATACAGCGATAAGAGGCATATTCTTGATGTTCTGTTATATATTGATGGAGTGCTTTAGGGTTGTCTGTATAGCCACGTCCATGGAATGAAATGAATAATATTGTATGATCATCACATGGTATAAAGCGATAAACGAGACGATATAATAAACGAATCAGTTTACCTAATATTTTCTTAATTAGTTTCATGATGAAGTTCTCCTTTATTAGGGTCTATTATAGTGAGAATGACTGTTCTAGTCAATCAAACCAATAAAAAGAAAAAGCTTCCTGTAAAGGAAAGCTAATTCTTTTCAAATACTGTTTCAACAACTCTCTGTGAAGAATGACCATCTTCCCAGCCACAGAACTTGTCATAGAATGTTACATAGCGATCTGCATATTTTTCAGTGATTTCATCCATATGCTTAATTGTATCAATAACTTCATCTGTAGTGAATACAAGTGGGCCTGGAAGTTCTTCTTCCATATTAATATAGAAGCCTCTTAATACATCACGATATTTATCTAAGTCATATGTATAGAATAACATTGGACGTTTGAGGTTCGCAAAGTCAAAGAAAACACTTGAATAGTCAGTAATAAGAATATCACTCATCAAATAGATTTCAGTAATATCATCATACTTACTTAAATTAAACGCAAAACCATCTAAACCAGTTAAATCAAGTACATCCGCAATATAATAATGTGTTCTTAGGATAATGACATATTCATCACCTAGTTCTTTTCTCATTTGTTCAAGATTTAATTTTAACTGGAACTTATAAGCACCATTACCGTAATATTCATCATCTCTCCATGTAGGAGCATAGAGAATGACTTTCTTATCTAATGGAATACCAACCTTTTTCTTTAATTCTTTCGCAATTTCTTCTTTATGAGGATCAGAGAGTAAGTCATTTCTAGGATAACCTGTATCTAACATCGTATCTCCTTCATCCTTATACATAAAGCAGCTCTTGAATATTTCACTAGAAAATGCATTAGGTGCAATGAGATAGTCCCATTCCTGTTTCTGACGATAGAACTGTGCTTTATATGTAGGAGAAGCTGCAGTCACTTCTTCCTGGTCAAAGGCTAGACGTTTAAGTGGTGTGCCATGCCAGGTTTCTAGGAAGACCTGTCCTTCTCTTTTACGATACCATAATGGCTGTCTTGTATTAAATACGAAGTATTTACATACAGCAAGATAGTAAGCATATTTACGTGTCATACGTTTAACTACTGTTCCACCATATGGGAGTTTTGTCTTCGTGTCATTAAGTACCCAGACAAATTCATACTGTCCGGGGAAGTTCTTAGCCAAATATTCATAAATATATTTTGGTGAGTCTGCGTAGCTTGCCCCACGGAATGTTTCAAACATAATAAGATTTTTCTGAATAGGTTCATTCTTATATTTATGTCTATACAAGTACTTATTCATTTCATTCTTATTCTTAAAGATCTTCTTGGCTTTAACGCCAGCTAAGTGAGCTGCAATGATTTTTTGTGCTTTCTTTAAGTCATGATTCATACATGCTTTAGAAAGACTACGACGATAAAGTGATTTCTTTAATAGTTCTGGTTCTATGTGAGTTAGAACTTTGGCCATTGTATCAAAACGTGTTGTTCTCCATTTATCATCTTCACTTCTTCTGACTTTTTTAGCAAAGAAACTAGTAAAGTAGTTAGCCATCTTCGCATTAATATAATAATGAATAGATGGATAATCCTTAGAAATCTCTAAGCAATAGTTATGCGCTTCAATAAATTCATCAAAGCGACCATCAGGATCCTTAATTTGGGATAAAGCAGGACGATTGATTGGGTCATTATGTTTACGTTTGACTAGAATAGCATCTTCTACAAAAGAAACATCATTTGTATATTTTAATAGTTCAACTACAAATGGTGCATCTGTATACCAGAAGAATTCTTCTTTAAAAGAAATATCATTGTCTTCAATAAGTGAACGTTTAATAAGAAGGTTTAAGCATGATACATTTCTTAATGCATGTCTTGTACGAATAAGGAGATCAATCTTGAACTGTTCTGGTTCATTATCGTAAGCATGTTCTTCTTGTTTTCTTTCCACTTTTTCAAGACGATCATGATCCTTGTCTTTTAAGTTTCTTTCAATATTTGTTTCATCGCTCATTGTTTCAAAAACCTGTTTCTTGAACCATGAAACCATTCTTTTACCAGCAACAACTTGATTATTAGATTTTTGTGCTTCTTCTATTAAAGCATTTAGACAGTTAGGCAATACATAGTCATCACTATCTAAGAAATAAACATAATCTCCCTTAGCAAGATTAAGACCCATATTTCTCTTTTTACCTACTGTTGCTTCACCAGATTCAATAAGAGTAATAGGTAAATCATATTTGTGGATCTTATCCTTTACATCTTCAATAGCATCTACTACTAGAAGCACTTCATAATCAGTCAAATTCTGATCCTTGATACTTTCTAAGCAGTCATACAAATAATGTATATAACGATTAAATGGTATGATAATTGATAATTTCATAACTTTACTTCCTTTCTCTATTTAAAAGGGCAGGTTCCCCTGCCCTTTGTTTATCTTGTCTTAATAGCAGCAAAGAGCTTATCACCTAGTGTACGATGAGAATTTGGAATCACACGCTTTGCGAATTTCTCATCACGTACTTTCCTTTTCTCTTTTGCGGATAAATGATTGTAGTACTCTACATAGTCAGCATAATGATCACATACTTCATCAATATCACCATATTCACGAAGCATACCGCCTTCAATCCACATAGCACTATCACAAAATGATCTTACCTGTCTTAAGTTATGTGAAATAAAGATAATTGTTTTACCCTGTTCTTTTAATTCAGTCATCTTATTCAGACATTTTTCAGCAAAACCTTTATCACCGACACTTAATGCTTCATCGACAATCATAATATCTGGATCAAGACAAAGGTTAATTGAGAAACCAAGTCTCGATTTCATACCTGATGAATATTTCTTTACAGGCTGGTAAAGGAAGTCACCAATTTCTGCGAAATTAATAACACCTTCTTTAATCTCTTCAATACGCTTTTTAGAAAGGCCTAATAAAGCACCCTTTAATTCAATATTCTCCAGTCCTGTCAACTGTGCATTTAATCCAGTATTAATAGCAATCAAAGCCTGTGTCCCATTTACAATGATTTCACCTTCATCAGGATCACAGATCCCTGCAAGAATAATGGACATAGTTGATTTACCAGAACCATTTGTTCCTAGAATACCTACAACCTGTCCTTTCTTGATTTCAAAGTTTAAATCCTTGAGGGCATAAAACTTGACATCGCTTTTTTTCTCTTTAGATCTTAGTTCATATATTTTAGAAGCATGACGTGCTTCAATTGCGATATTTGAATCCATAATGCCTCCTAAATAAAGTCTACAAACTTAGATTTGAATTTATACATAATACAGCTTCCAAATATAAATAAGAAAACCGTAATAGCCCAGAAACAGAAAGCAGAATATTTATAATACATAATTCCACGATGATAGAAGAAACAGTCACGATAGCCCTGAACAATATAATAAATAGGGTTAGTTAGCATGATTCTCTGTAGAATAGATGGAAGGTTCTTTACATTCCATAGGATTGGAGTCATGTATAATAACAAACGCATAATAGCAAGCACTAGCTTTCTTGTATCACGTGCAAGCATATTGAGGACAGATGTTGTCATTGATAAAGAAATAGAGAAGACAACACCACAGAAACAATAATAAATAAGTCCTACCCAATGTAATGATGGATAATAACCAGCAAAGCAGAATAATATTGTCAATATACACATCAAGCAGAAGTGGTCAAATAGTTTAGATAATACCACTGTTGCTGGAAGGACACTGACTGGGAATTTCATTTTAGTAATAATATTTATTTTAGAGAAGATAGCATTACATCCTGCAGTAATACATGGAGAAATAAAGAACCATACGACCATACCTCCAAGCATCCACCAGATATATTCAATACCATCTACTGACTTACGATTTAATACTAATCCAAATACAAACCAATATGTTAATACCTGGATAATTGGATTTGCAAAGTTCCAGAATAATCCTAACTTTGAATCACGCATGTCAGCTAGTACTTCATATTTCGAAATAGAATAAATACGAAATAAGTTCTCGCTGTTTTCTTTGATTACATATTTTACAGCCTCTAACACGTTGGATCCTCCTTAATAATCTATCTTAATATTTATACAGCATTATACTTCAAAAAGCAATATTAGCCTTTTTTATTATACTTTATTTATACGTAAAAAAAAAGGAGGGATATCCCCTCCTAGATGAATTATTTAGTCATCCAGCTTTCATCATGTGGATCAACTTTCCATGCTTTTAGCTTTTCTAATGCTTCTTCTTTAATGTAGTTATGTTCTACAGCAACAGGAAGAAGAGCATCATAGTTAGATAAAGTTACGAAATGACAATCCTTATCTGCAAAGTTCTTGATAGAATCCTTTAAGCCATAAGTGAAAATAGCAACTAGTCCTAATACTTCACATCCAGCTTCTCTTAATGCATCTACTACTTCTAAAGAAGATCCACCAGTAGAAATTAAGTCTTCTACTACTACAACCTTCATTCCTTCTCTTACAGCACCTTCAATACGGTTCTGACGTCCATGAGACTTATTTGAACCACGTACATATCCCATAGGTTTATTTAAGATATCAGCCACTAATGCAGCATGTGCAATACCAGCAGTTGAAGTACCCATTAATACTTCACAATCAGGATAGTTTTCCTGAACTAATTCAGCTAAACCTTTTTCGATATCATTTCTTACTTCTGGATAAGATAAAGTTAATCTATTATCACAATAGATTGGTGATTTAATACCTGAAGCCCAAGTAAATGGTTCATCAGGGCTTAAGAATACAGCCTTGATACTTAATAAATCTTTCGCAATTAATTCTTCTCTACTCATTATTATTCTCCTTGAAATTGATTAAATACTTCTTTATAAGCAGCTACTGGATCAGCTGCCTTAGTAATTGTACGACCTACTACAATATAGCTAGAAGTCATATCTTTAGCCATGGCTGGTGTAGTCACACGCTTCTGGTCATCCTTTGCATCACTTGCAAGTCTGATACCTGGAGTCACTGTTAAGAAGTCTTCTCCTACTGCATCATGAATACCTTTAGATTCTAATGGTGAGCATACAACACCATCAAGTCCTGCTTCTTTCGCATTCTTAGCCCATCTGATTGCGACATCCTGAATAGGTTCATGAATACATAATTCATCATCTAGTACTTCCTGGCTTAAAGAAGTAAGACATGTAACTGCAATACATAAAGGACGATCCTTGCCCTTTTCTTCTTCTAAACCTTCAATTGCAGCCTGCATCATAGCCTTAGAACCTGATGCATGAACATTAACGATATCAACATCAAGACGTGCTAAGTTTTTCATAGCCATCTTTACTGTATGAGGAATATCATGTAATTTCAAGTCTAAGAAGATTGAATGTCCTCTTTCTTTGATAGCTTGAATGATTGCAGGTCCTTCTCCATAGAAGAGTTCCATACCTACCTTCACAAAGAGCGGTTCATCAAATTTATCTAGGAATTCAAGAACATCAGCTTTGTTTTTGAAATCGAGTGCAATAATTACTCTGCTTTTAGTCATAAACTACCCTCCAATTTTTTTATTCTCTATGAAGTATATCATAAAACGTATAAACCTGGGAGATTTTTAAAAATATTATTATAAAAACTTAGTAGATGTTTTGGTGAATATATTGTAATAACCATATAAAAATGATATAAATTAAAAATGAAAGATTTTTATAAGGAGTGAATATTTTGAACAAATCTAAATCGATTGTTAAGCAGGCTTCTATCCTTGCACTCGCTGGTATACTTGTTCGTATTATCGGTGTCTTATATAGAAGTCCATTAACCGCTTTAATTGGTGATGAAGGAAATGGGTATTACTCTACAGCATATAACATCTATGCGATGGTATTACTTATTTCTTCTTACAGTATTCCTACAGCTATTTCTAAGCTAATCAGTGAGAAACTCGCTCTTCGCCAGTATAATAATGCCCGTAAGATTTTTAAATGTGCACTGATCTATATTGTTGTCGTAGGTGGATCTGCTGCCTTGCTTACATTTATCTTAGCCCCTTGGATTGTGACTGAGAATGCAGTATTCGCATTAAGAATTTTATGTCCTACTATTTTCTTATCTGGTTTAGTAGGTGTATTAAGAGGTTATTTCCAAGCTTATTCTACAACTGTTTATACATCAGTCTCACAGATTATTGAACAAATGTTGAATGCTGTTGTTTCTGTTGGTGCTGCTTATTTATTTATTCAGCCATATGCTAATAATCATACATTACTAGCAAGTCGTGGTGCCGGAGGAAGTGCCTTAGGTACTGGATTTGGTGTTCTTATTGCTCTTATCTATATGGTATGTGTTTACCTTAGAAAAGGCAGACATATGATTGATGAAACAGACGCAGATCCTCGTGTACAATCAGGCAAAGCCATCTTCCGTTCTATTTTAAATATAGTCACACCAATCATTATTTCTACATGTATCTATAACCTTGTTTCTACTATCGATATGTTTATCTTCTATGGTATTATGCAGGCACGTGATGTAGCACTGATTGATGTTGTTAAACTCTATGGTGTTTATGCAGGTAAATTTGTTGTGTTGATGAATGTTCCTGTCGCTCTCGCAAGTGCCATGAGTACAGCTACTATTCCAGCTATTTCTAGTTCATATGCATTAAAAGATTTAAAAGAAGTACGTGCAAATATTAAAAATAGTACTTTTATTACTATGCTTATTTTAATTCCTGCTGCTGTGGGGATGGGGGTACTTGCTTATCCTGTAATGGGATTAATCTTCCCACAGCCTAAGACATTAAAGATTGCATCTACCGCATTGACTCTAGGTGCTCCTGCAATTGTCCTTTATGGTTTATCTACTTTATCTAACGGTATCTTACAAGCAATTGGGGCAGTTAAAGTCCCTTTAAGAAACGCAGCTAAAGCTTTAGTTGTCCATGTTGTCATTTTAGTATTAATGCTTGTATTAGTACCATCACAATTCCTAGATGTAGGTATTTATTTACTTGTTATTGGAACTATGCTTTATGCTTTACAGATGTGTGTAAGTAACCAATATGCACTTAATAAATTAGTAGGTTATCATGTTAATTTTAAGACAGCTGTCTTATTACCATTAGTTGCTTCTATTTTAATGGGTGCATGTGCCTATGGTTCATATTATCTACTTTTCAAGGTGTTCCACCGTGTCTTTATTCCACTTATTCTTGCAATAATGGTAGGTGTAGTTGTTTACTTCTTCAGTATTCTATTTATCTTCAAGGATCATTTAGAAATGTTGAGTGGTGTGCCTTATGTAGATAAGATTATTCGTAAACTATTTAAAAACAAAGCTTAAAAAAATCCAGACACCTTTGTCTGGATTTTTCTTATGCCTTCTTTTTATCGATTAAATCACATACATCTTTCATTGTATGAATAGACATTAATTCCTCATCAGAGAATTCAATTCCTAATTCTTCTTCTAAGTCCATAATTAAATCTACAACATCAAGAGAATCAATACCTAAATCTCTTAGGTTAGAATCTAATGTAAGTTCCTGGCCTTTTAATTTACTGCTTAAAGCTTCTTTGATTTTATCGAAATAATTCATGTTGTTCACCTCACAACACTAATTATAACGCAATTTTCCCCACAATTACAATATACTTGTCACATAATCAAAAAATGCATTAATAGCTGCTTCTTGTCGGCGATAATACGTAGCACGGGAATAATATGTCTTCCACCAATGTTTATGTTCATAGAAATAGTCTTCTAGTATAATATGATAATACTCATCACCAATAATAGATTGAGATTTTTCAATAAATATAATTCGTTTAGTAAGTTCCTGTTTTAATTGTATTCTATGAAGTAAATAATCTTCTTTAGAGGACGATGAAGTTTGATAGTAATCTTCATAGTTAATTGAAGGATATAAGTTAGCCTGGTTTAATGAGTTAAGTATATTTTTATCTTTCTCATATTGTTTAAGTAATAATCTAATGATTCTGATTTTTTCTTTCTTGTTCATAAAAAAACACCTCCTATAGGTATATACCTTATAAGAAGTGTTTTTTCTCATTAAATGATAAAAGATTGTTTAATATCTTCAATATCTTCTTCAGACATACCGATATGGTATAAATAAGCCTTGGCACTGCCATAATGTTCTCTTAGATAATCTAAGAAGATCATCATATAACGTGGTGAAGATGTAAGGAAGTTTTCTGTATCTTCATCCATCATTTCTTTAAGTGCTTCTATGATTTCATGGTTATTGGCATAAGATTCACTATAATCCTTAACGATATCATGATCGTAACATCCTGCAAGTTCTAGTAATAATGCTGCAATAATACCTGTACGGTCTTTACCAGCACTACAATGGAATAAAACACCTTCATATAAATGATCCTTAAAGACATCAAAGACAGCTTTAATCTGCTTCTGATGTGCTTCTAACATATAAATATACACACCACCAAGATCTTTATATTCTTTTACTTCACTTGGTACGACCTTAACGACTGCATCATCCATTAAATTGATTTCAATATTTTCTACATCACGATAGTCTTTGAATGGTGATGGCTGTGCTTCTTTTTCAAAATCAGAACGTAAATCAATAGTCACACGTACACCATAATCATAAAGCTTTTCTAGATCTCCTTCAGTCGCATTGGCGGGTGAAGATGCACGGATATAATGATGGCTTTTTGTATAATAGCCTTCCTGTGTTTCATATCCACCTAGATCTCTTGTATTTGTCATCTTATCTAGAGCGATTAAACGCTCTTCACTTGTCATATATTGCATATTTACTCCTCAAAAGGTCTTACTCTTAAAGTAACACCTATTTCATCTGTAATTTTCTGACATGCTTCAATCTTTTCTTCACCAATAATATCAACAACAGTTAATACAACATTTGGTACATAAGCCTTACATTTCTTTGCGAAATCAAGCATATCATCAAAAGAAGAAATACCAAACTTAGAACGTGTCAATTCTAGGAATTCTTCTTTTGTAGGGGCATTTAATGAGATAGAGACTGTATCAAAACGTCCTTTGTATTCTGGAGTAACATCTCTACCATAAATATCATTAGCTAAACCATTCGTATTAATACGAATCTTCATATCCTTCTTAACAGAACGGATATAATCAATGACTTCTTTGATATCATCCCATCTTTCCATTGGTTCACCAAATCCACAAAAGACGATTTCTTTAAAATCATTGAGATTGTATTTCTTAAACTCTTCAATAATCATTTCTTTAGAAGGTTCTTCTTTTAACCATAAAGAGTTATTTTCCATCATCTCTTTAGTTTGTCTTAAACAGAATGTACATGCACATGGACAACGATTTGTTGTATTCACATAGCATGTAACTCCCTTAGTAGAGTCTAAATGTGAAAGATCAATATAAGTATTTTTATAAAGTGTATATAAAATAGTCATGTTAGAAATCTCCTAATTCACTTAAATATTGTTCAAAGCATAAGCCATAATAAGTTGGTGTGCCTATTTCTTCACTATAGGCGATACATTGAGACGAGAATTCAGTTGCTTTTTTAACACATTCATAAAAAGAATGATTATTTAAATAGCCTCCTGCAATAACACTTGATACGACATCCCCTGTTCCACTACGATCTGGCCCAATACGATCCACAATAATACTTGACGTTTTACCATGATCATAAATGAAATTCATGATATGTGAGGCATCTATTGGTATTCCTGTTACTACAATCATCTGTGGTCCCTTTAATGAAAGTTCATGACACATTTGTCCTAATTCCTCTTTGGAAGGAATGACTTCAGGATAGTCACGATCAAGTAGTGTCACGAGTTCTGTCAGGTTAGGTGTGAGAATATCTGCATAATGAACAAGGTTCTTCATACTCTCTGCCATTTCTTTACTATATGTCGCATATAAATGTCCATGGTCTCCCATAACTGGATCTACTAATACGAATGTTTCTTTACGTTTAAAGGATTGAATGAAATCAATAACGATTTCTACCTGCTCCTTTGAACCTAGAAAACCAGTCGCAATACCATCAAATTCTAGTTTCAAATCCTTATATGTCTGAATATATTCAGGCATATGTTTAGTATAATCATCAAAGTGATATACAGGAAACTGCGTATGGGTTGATAATATAGCTGTAGGTACTGGTACAGCCTGAATACGCATAGTTGATATAATTGGTGCCATAACCGCAATAGAACATCTTCCAAAGCCTGTTATGTCATTAATTAAAGCCATTCTTTTTTGTCTCATAGTCTTACCTCGTACAAGTATTTTATCATATCGACACTTTTTTTCAATAAAGATATAATAGAGATGAGGTGAAGGAAATGGATTTTAATGAAAATAAGTTAATAAATCAAACATATGAGAATAATTGGCTGATAGAAGAAACATATAGACAAAGTGATTTCCATCAATGTCATTTCAACAATATTACAACACAGGATATTGTGTTTGAGAATTGTTATTTTTATCAGACAGTGTTTAATCAATGTGATTTATCGAATATCAAATTTAATAATTGTATGTTTAGACAGGTGCAGTTTAATAATTGCAAGTTATTAGGAAGTGATTTTTCTGAGTCTAGCTTTGATCAGGTTATATTTAATGATTGTTTATGTCATTTTGCGAACTTCTCTTGTATGAGAAATAAGGAGACACTATTTAATCAATGTGATTTGAGTCAGGCTATATTTCAAGATACTACGATGAATAAGACAAAATATAAGGAATGCAGAATGATTCAAACATCGTTTCTTCATGCGCCACTTAAAAACATTGATTTATCTACATGTCTAATAGAAGCAATTGAAGCAACTCCTCAGGATGTAAGTGGTGCTATCATTGATGAAATGCAAGCATCTGCTTTTATACACTTACTAAACATCAAAATAAAAGAGGCATAATGAAATGCCTCATCGAGTGAAATTCATATTCTCAAGGTAATTATTTCCTGCTGTCATATCATATTGGACAAGCTTATAGTCATTATATAATTCTTTTTGTGATGATGAGAGATCATCATATTTGATCAATTCTCCATTATCATTAATCATAGCTGCATCAGATTCTTCTTTAGAACCTGCTGCGGCTTTTGTAGTTATAACAGGTAATTCATCTAGAACCTTTTCTAATAATGCACTATAAGGTGTTGTTTTAGTTAAGGTTTGTTTTTGTACAAGAGACATGAAATCAGTAGGTGCTACAAGATCATATTGTCTATAGATTCTTCTACCAAGATGTCTTCTTGCATATCTATTAGAATAGATAAAATAATCTGTCTGATGAAGAATATTATTATTGTTTGTATCCCAATAAATGCCAGGTAAATGATCACCATAGAAGACAAATGTAATAGGCTTGTTAATACTATCTATCTTTTCAATAAAGTTCTTCACTGCTTCATCTGTATAGTGAAGCCCCATCACATATTCTTCAACCATTCCTCTAACATAGTCGTTAGTGACTGCATTACCACTTGCTGCATATTTTTCTTTACCGTTATAGTAATTGTTGTCATATGGTAAATGGTTCTGCATAGTGACAAGGTTAATGAATTTACTACCTTGAGAATCTAAAATTTCATCTATAGTATTTGCATAGGCTGTTTCATCTGATAAATAAGCACTGCGATCAATAGAAGATTGATGTTTGATTGGATATTTAGACCCTAAATACATGAACTTATTAAAACCAAAGTTTTGATAAACTGTTTGACGACTATAATAAACACCAATATATGGATGAATCGCTACCGCCTGATTAAATAGACGAGAAAAAGCATAGGCTTGATTTTGCGTTGTAACAAGTTGCGTATAAGGTGTTAAAGCAGCAGAGAAAAACCCTTGGTTTAAACCAGTTAAAGCCATATATTCCATATTCGCTGTTCCTCCTCCATAACCTGTACTATACATAAGTCCTGAAGTTGTTGTTTTCATTAAACTTCTAATATAAGGAATAGGATCATTTGCAAGAGTAAGTTCAGGAATACGATATGGATCCGCAAAACTTTCAGATAAGCCCATGATTACAATCTGATCATCCCAGTCATTTCTTCTTCTCCTATTAATTCTTGCAGATTCTTGTGCATATTTCTTATAGATTTGTATCATTGTTTCTTTACTATAGTTTTCTGGGTCATCCATAACAGAAACATCAATATTATTGAGGAACTGTAAAAGAGGACCATTGACCTTTGCACCAAATAGCTGATTAAAGAAATAAGGCTGATCTCCTAAATCACGCATTAATGCATTAACATAAGAGCCATCATGATTAAAAAGAAGTGTACCACTAAAGAATATAGAGGTTACAAGTACCCAGATGATACTCTTTTTAAGAGTCATATGAATAGCATGAGGATGCTTCTTTTCTAAATAAATAATCAAAATAACGACTAAAACGACTAATGCAATACTTGCAATAATGATATTTTTACCCATCATTCCCAGTAAACTCTTCCAGGCTTTAATCATTGCAAGGTCTCCTGGAATAATTGGTTCTTCACGATAAATAATCTTTAAGCGATTGGCTACAGTAATTACAATCTGAGCAAAACCAGTAACTAAGACAGATACCCAATAATGTCTTGTGATAGCCATAAGGAAACGCGCTATTAAGACAAGCATGAGTGTATTAAGCAAGACAAAGAATTGTCTTGCGAAGAATGTATACCAAAAAATGTTATATGTTTCTATCGCGTTAATTTCAATATTGTAACTTGTATTCATTGCGATAAATGATGCAAAAGAAAGAATGTAAGCACATAGCAGCATAATGATATTAATTCTATGATTCTTTAAATACTGCTTAATCAGTTGAGTTTCTTTAGTGAACCATTCATCACTTAATTCAAAGTCACTAAAATGTTCTTCTATTGATTTAACTATTCTTTTAACCTGTGGAAGTTGTTTAATAAGGAGTGTGACTAAGAAGATGACAAAGACAATGAGTAAAGCTTCTAATTCGCTTTGTCTAAACAGTTTATTAAATGATGTTCCTACAAGATCTTCATTCCAGGATACAATATTTTCTAAACGTCCTGCTCCAATTAAGACAAGAGAAGCAATAGGAATATAGCGTATAAAAGACCATTTATTAAAGAATGGAACATTTCTTAAAAGACGAACAAAATAAATAGCAATCATTACTTCAAAGAATGAAGTAGGTGCAGTAAAGCGTAATGCAGTGGACATATCTCCATGTACAATCTTAGAACATAATGGCATCATAGTGACACATAGCACATTCATTAAACAAAGGAGAATTAAAGAAATGATTGAAAAACGTTTTTCTTCTGATGCTTCGATTACACCTAGATAAAATAATATAAATGTGAACGAGATACTATATCCATCACTTAATCCTAGTGAGTCAATACCACTTAATGTTGGTAAGAGAAGAAGTGCTAAAAGAATCCATTTTAAATAGCTATAATTCACCTTCTTCATAAATGGATAACAAATCAAAGAGAGAATAACACCGGTGATTACAGGTGATACATTTCTAATTATTGGTAAGAAGATTGAATAGATTGCATTTGTATCTATTTTTTTTGTAAGTAAAAAACAAACGATTGCAGATATGAATCCTACAACAACTGTATAAAGCCATAGTTTAAGTGCTTCTGCAAGACTATTTTCTTTTTTAGAATAAATATATCCTAAGGATATAATAACAAGGTCTAGCCCTATAAGTGTGATGATATGCTGGACCTGGATGGTACTCATCAAAGTACCTACTTTACTTATATTGATATGTTTTGCATGGGATGTCCAAAAGAGCTGATCAAGAAGCATCAGTAGAGTCTCTATTATTAAAGATAGATGCGCTGTATGTGTTTTTTTCAAATTATTTACTCCTTTTTATCTAACGCTAAATATTATATCATCTTAACAAAAAAATAACATTAAACAATGTAATAAAAATGCATGAAAAAAAGGGACATAATTGTCCCTACTTCCATAATGTCTTAGAAAAAATCATCAACATTGGGAATATTTCTAATCTTCCTGCAAGTATATCAAAGTTAAAGTACAAACTTAGAAAAAGAACTTAGACTTGAGAAGTTACCTATTTGAAAAACATAAAAAATCCCAACAAATTCTTGTTGAGATTCATTTTATTAATATGCTCTTGCAAAATAAACTACATGTTTTGCTTTTTTACCACAGCATGGACATACGCCGTCTGCTTTTTCATGTTCATCAATACAACGTGAAGTTGCCTGATAAAGTTCTTTGATCTTTAATTCGCATGCTTCTTCACCACACCAGTTCATCTTGACATAGCCACCCTTTTCATCTAATACTTGACCTACTTCTTCTAAAGTATTAACACGAGTGATATGGCTATTTAAGAATTCTGCTGCCTTATCATACATTTCCTGATGAATTGTTTCTAATGTATCATGAATTGCCTGTGGAAGGTTTTCATCTAAGTCCATCTGAGTCTTGACACCATCGTTACGTTTTACAACAACACAATGACCATTTTCGATATCACGAGGCCCTACTTCAATACGTACTGGAATACCACGCATTTCTGCTTCAGAGAACTTCCATCCAGGTGATTTATCACTTGCGTCTACACTTACTCTCATACCTGCTGCTTTTAACTGTTCAGCGATTTCATCTGCTTTTTCAAGTACTCCAGCCTTCTTCTGCTGAATAGGGATAATAACAACCTGTGTAGGAGCAAGTCTAGGTGGTAATACAAGACCATTGTCATCACCATGAACCATGATAATAGCACCTAACAATCTTGTAGATACACCCCAAGATGTCTGATAAACATGTTTTAACTTGTTATCCTTATCTAAGAATGTCATATTGAATGCTTTCGCAAATCCCTGACCAAAGTAATGAGATGTACCAGACTGAAGAGCCTTACCATCATGCATTAATGCTTCAATAGTATAAGTTTCTTCTGCACCTGCAAACTTTTCTCTTTCTGTCTTACGCCCTGTTAACATTGGGATTGCAAGTAATTCTTTTGCAGTTTCTTCATAGATATCTCTCATCATTAATGTTTCAGAACGAGCTTCTTCTTCAGTTGCATGAATTGTATGACCTTCCTGCCATAAGAATTCAGAACCACGTAAGAATGGTCTTGTAGTCTTTTCCCATCTTACTACTGAACACCACTGGTTATATTTCTTTGGTAAATCACGATAAGAATTTACAATCTTAGCATAATGTTCACAGAATAATGTTTCTGAAGTAGGTCTAACAATTAAGTGTTCTTCTAAATCATCTAAACCACCTTTAGTCACAACTGCACATTCAGGTGCAAATCCTTCTACATGATCCTTTTCTTTATTTAATAGAGATTCAGGAATTAACATTGGCATATAAACATTCTGATGTCCTGTTTCCTTAAATCTCTTATCCATATAACTCTGAATCTGTTCCCATAAAGCATAACCATATGGGCGATAAATAATGAATCCTTTTACACTTGAGTAATCCATTAATTCTGCTTTACGACATACATCTGTATACCACTGTGCAAAGTCAACGTCTCTAGGTGTAATTGCATCATTTTTAATATTATTTTTTGCCATAACTTTCTCCTCTCTTGTACGATATTATTATAACTATTTTTGTGAAAATGAAAAGGATTAATCCAAATCATGGTGATAATAATGTGTTATATTCACTTATTTTGTAATATAGAGTCTTGAAAAATAAGGGGATATAGAGAGTGTATTGATTAATGTTTCGTGATAATCTTCCTGTAATGAGTGATCAATGAATAATATATCCTGATGTGAAATCATAGAAGATAGACTATATCCTAAAACAATTGTACATAAGCCAATCATTGAAGAATCCTCTACCAGAGAGAGATGATCCTCTTCTTGAAGATAAAGTTTATTATCAAGTATAAGTTGAAAACGATCATGGGTGATTTGTTTGAGTAAACGGTTAGCAGTATTCATTAATTGAGTGATAAAAGATGTGACATCTTCTTCTAGAGGTATTGTCTGCTTATGAAGTAATGTAAGTATCTTTTGATTATTCAAACATTCTTTCTTCTTATTTTCTATGACGTTTTCATCAACATACATAATAAAAGAATATTTTTGAATGATTTCATCACAGAACCTTTCTGCATGTTTAATCTTCTTCTGTAATGTAAGATATTCTTCTTTGACTTCTTCAATTGCCATAAGTATTTCATGATAATCCTGTTTAAGTGCTGGAAGATGTTTTTCTAATTTGTGTAGATAACCTATTTCATCTAAGAGCTTCTTATCCTTCTTATAATGAGATAAATAATCTGTATTTAATACACTGAGTTCTCTAATAAACATTTCTTTAGAAATATCTTCTGTAATATCTAATTCTTTTTTCTTTTCTATAATCTTTTCTATAAGTCTTTGATGACGTACCATATAGGTTGCTTTTTCTAAGCGTTTCTTTTCTAAATCTGTTCTTGTTTTTTCTAATATAGCTTCTTTTTTAAAAAGAAGTTCCTGAGATATTTCTCTTCCTTCTATTAAACAAGGTTTAGGATGATGAAGAGAGCCACATACAGGACAAGGTGTTCCTTCTTTTAAGTCCTTAGCAAGAATACCTGCAAGACTATTCATATAATGATGATACATACGCATATAATCATCATTTTCACTACCATAAAGATATACAGTACGTGTATAAGATGCTTCTAAATCAAATAGATGATCCTGTGATATTAAGTATTCATCATAGAGTAAAGATAAATCATTGAGTCCTTCTCTTCTTTTATCTATTGTCTGTTGTTGCTGCTTTCTGATAGCTGCTTTCTTTTCCATATCATCTAATTCAGTAACTAGTTCAATTTCACGTAATACTTTCTTTTTCTTAGCTTCTAATGATTTTTCTAATTGATCTAAATGATTGGAATAGAGAGATAGATAAGGCTTATTCTTACTAATATAAGCACATGCGCTCTTATAATCTTCATAACTATTTAAGAAAGACATTGTGTCATTAATCTGTTCCTCTATCATTTTTGTATCACTCGTCATGACGGGTTTTGTAGATACAAAGGAACGCATAAGTGCCTCTGTAGGTGATTGAATCCAAGTTTCTATAAAAGAAGAAGGCATAATAAATTGATGTAGGAACTGATTATAATTCATATTCAAAATATTGTGGACAAGGTGCTGGGCTTCTTCATTTTCTAGATCATCACATCGAAGAATACATCTTCCTGATTGATACACACGTTCAATAGTGTGTATGATATTGTTTAATTCAAATGTAAGATAAACTCTCTTAATAATAATTTCTGTTAAGCCAAAAAAAGCGAATGTGAGACCATTGATGACTGTATTATGATTTTCAATATAATTTATATGATTCTTAAAAGAAGTAAAGTCAGTCTCAACATTCTTATCAAATGTTTCTATTGTGAGTTGTAACAAGTTCATAATGTCCTCCTATTACTATTATAGAAAAAGGAATAGCCTTTTGCTATTCCTTAGTGAGAAAATCCCATTTTTCTACTTCTTTTGTTTTACTTACAACAAGGAAATGATCTCCTGGCTGAATAATATAATCAGCACTGAAGTCCATTGTCATCTTAAGTGAACCTTGAGGTTTAATACCTACAACGTTCATACCATAAACTCGACGGATATTAACATTAGAAAGTGATTTACCTTCCCAATCCTTAAGTGTTCTAATCTCTACAATAGAATATTCTTCATCAAGTTCTACTAAATCTACAATAGAACGTCTTAATAAATGTTTAGCAAGCTTATAAGCCATTTCTTTTTCTGTATTAATAACACGATCAGCCCCTACTTTTTCTAGAATGATCTTCTTACGTTTAGTACGTGCTTTCGCAATAACATAAGGGACATTTAATTCCTTTAATAATAATGTACATGTTACTGCTTCTTCAAAGTGCTTAGAAATAGCTACAACAGCTACATCAAATGTATTGATATCAAGCTCTAATAGCTGTTCACGATCAGTAACATCAGCTACAATTGCTTTAGTAACATTGTCTTTAATTCTACTGACACATACTGGATCAATATCTACTGCAAGAACTTCTACTCCGAAGTCTTCTAATGTTTCAGCAAGTGTGCTTCCAAAGATACCTAATCCTAAAATAGCGACCTGTTTTGGTTTATTACTCATGTTTACTCCTCCTAGCCAACAAGTACATCCTCATCTGGATATTTAAATTCTTTTGTATTTTTATCATGTGAACGTTTAGTAAATAAAATCATTAATGAAATAGGGCCAATACGTCCAGCATACATCAAGATAATATCTACACATTTACCAACTATACTTAATGCAGGTGTAACAGATGCACTCAGTCCTACTGTACCAAATGCTGAGAATACTTCCATTAGGATATTTAAATAATCCTGTTTAGGTTCTGTTATAAGCATAATAGAAGATGAAATAATACAAAGCATTAGTCCAAGGAAAAAGATAGAAAAAGCTCTTACGAGTGTTCTTTTCTTGATACGACGCTGGAATACTGTTGTTTCTTCAATACCACGATAAGTTGTTCTCATTAATAGTAATACAAGTGCAAAAGTAACTGTTTTAATACCACCTGCAGTAGATGCAGGAGAACCACCGATGAACATAAGAGAACACATCAATATTTTTGTGATTCTATTAAGAGAATACATATCCACTGTTGAGAATCCAGCAGTACGTGTAGTAACTGATTGGAAGAATGATACAACAAGCTTATCTACTAAATTCATTTTTCCAATAGTTGCAGGATTGTTGAATTCCATTATAAAGAATAATAATGTACCTATAACAATTAACGATACAGTCATCATTAATACTATCTTTGTATGTAGGGCAAAGCTGCCAAATAGATGACGCCATGAAAAGCTTGATGATCTTCTCTTTTCTTTAATATATTTATCATGAATATCTAATACTACAATAAAGCCTAGACCACCCATGATGATTTCAAATGGTACAATAAAGTTAATAATCGGATTTGTGTTATAGGCAACAAGTGATGTAGATCCACATAAATCAAATCCAGCATTACAAAATGCACTAATAGAATGCCATATACCATAATATAAGCCTTTAAGAGCACCTAAACGAGGTATAAAAAACATTGAGAAGAATATTAATCCAATCGTTTCTATTGAAACAGTATAAATAAAAATAGTTTTTAAGAGTCTTGGAAGCATACTTAAAGAATTCTGATTGAGTGCTTCAGTAAAGACAAGTTTTCTACTTAATGTAATTCTTTGTCTTGCAAGAAACAAGAAAAGATATAAGAAAGTTAAGAATCCAAGACCACCAATTTGAACAAGAATAATAAGAACTGTCTGACCAAAGAGGTTATATTGATCCACAACTGTCAAAGGTGATAACCCTGTTACACATACAGCAGATGTTGCAATAAAGAGGTTATCCAAGAAACTGGCAGCTTCTTTTTTATTTGAAAATGGCAAAGAAAGTACTATAGCACCTATTATAATTACTGCAAGAAAAGAAAGTGATACTTTCTTTGGTGCAGAAAGTCGGCCAGAATGCTTTCGCCTAGTTAAAACAATATCTTTCATAACTAAATCTCCTATAATCGCATCTATTCTAACACCAAGATGTGATAAATCCAATACTAGTCTTTCTTTAAGACATAATATTGAGTAATTTCTTTCTTAGAACATTCATAACATACTACTAAAATAGCCCCTGCAAGATCAAGTGCAAGATCCTTCATTGTATCAGCGAGAGCATCATGTCCTTCTAATGGTTCATCATCACTTGATACGATAGTCGCACGTGTAGTTGCCATATATTGCTGGTTATTTGTATGGAAAATATCATCTACTGTATATTCACATAATTCCCATACTGCCCCTACGGCAAGTGAGAAGGCAACTACAAATATATATAATAATGCACGGTGCATAAAAAGGTATTTTCTACGTAGAATAAGCATCTGTAATAGCCATAAAGCGATAAATGAAAGAATAATACCTGAAGTAAAGTGAAGTAATGAATCCCACCAGCCAATCTTTCCATAGAAGTTCAAACCATCTCCAAGTACGAGTCCTAAAAACGCAAAGGCAGTGACACTGATATGCACTTCGACAGGTACTTCAAAGTTTGCGAATTTCTTTAAAAGTCTTGGGGAGATTAAGACAATACTCATCGCAATATATTGTAATAATGAGAAAAACAAACGAACGCGCATCTTTTCTTTTTTTACATAGAATAAAGCAACCATTGTCGCAATTGCAAGAATAAGTACAATAAACGATAAAATTCTCTTAAAGATTCTAACACGACGTTTTGTTTTTTCACTATATTCAAATTCGTTATTATTCATGAATTTTCCTCCTAGTCCATCTATTATAGCACACTTTACATATTATGAATCTTAATTTCATGTAAAGCAAAAAAACTCCTAGGCGCAAGCCTAAGAGTTCAAGTGAAAATCAATCTTATTCTTTTCCTTCAAGAATTGGAGTTACAGTAGTATCAATGATTTCCTGTAATGTACTACAAGATCTGTCAAATTTTTCCTGATCAGATTCAGTTAAAGGTAATGTTAAGATTTCACGGATACCTGCTCTATTGATGATTGCTGGAACACCGATATATAAACCTTCATGACCATACTGACCTTCAAGGTAGCATGATAATGGAAGTACTGTATTTTCGTTGTTTAAGATAGCATCTACTAATCTAGCAAGAGACATACCGATACCATAGTAAGTTGCTCTCTTCTTATTGATGATTTCATAAGCAGCATCTCTTACCTGTTCATAAATTCTCTGTAACTGATCAAATGGTACTTTTCTTTCTTCTACAACTTCAAGAAGTGATTTACATCCGATATAAGCATTTGTCCAAGATACGAATGAGCTATCACCATGTTCACCCATGATATAACCATGAACTGAAGCTGGGTTTACTTCGAAGAAGTTACCAATTTCATATCTTAATCTTGCTGTATCAAGCATAGTTCCTGAACCAAGAACCTGGTATGGATGAAGACCAGTAGCCTTCTGCATTACGTAAGTCATGATATCGCATGGGTTAGATGCTACTACGATTACACCATTGAATCCTGATTCTTTAATAGACTTACCAACTGAAGCCATAATCTTTGTGTTGATTGCAACTAATTCAAGTCTTGTCTGACCTGGTTTCTGAGCTGCACCAGCAGTTACAACGATAACGTTTGCATCAGTGCAGTCAGAATAATCACCTGCATAAACCTTTAATTTACCGTTTGCATATGGTAAACCATGAACTAAGTCCATTGCTTCCCCTTCTGCCTTTTCAGTATTAACGTCAACTAATACAAGTTCATCAATACCTTTGTGGTTCATTAAAGTATAAGCCATACTCATACCTACAAAACCTGTACCAACTAGAACAACTTTACGGTTACCCTGAGCTAGCATATCATTTAAATAATCTGTCATTGCCATAATTCATTTCACTCTCCTATACCTAGAAGTATAGTATAATCATTTCCCAAATACAATAAAATATTTGCTAATTAAATAAAAAAATTCATTAGATTTTAGTTGATAAATCCATACTTTTTTGATGTTAACGCTTTCTATGTTTCAGAGAATGTAAGTGTAAGCGAATTTATTGTTACAAATTTGTTGCAATGAAAATGTGGCTTAAATTGACTTGCGGTCATTTATTGGTATAATAAATATTGGAGGGATTTATATGAATGCTCTGAGTGATATTAAATCTAAGATAGAAAAGAATAAAGAAGAAAAGAGGGAACGTCTTCTAGCAAGTGCTACTGCATTATTTGCAGAAAAGAATTTTAATAATACATCTATTTCTGACATTGTTAATAAAGCAAAGGTTGCAAAAGGTACTTTTTATTTATATTTCAAAGACAAATATGATATTAGAAACCAGATTGTACAGGAAATCAGTACTGATTTATTCGATGATGCAGTGAACGAATTAAAAAAACATCCTGAAATCACCCATTTTGATGATTCTATGATTTTTATCATCAATCATGTGATTGATGCTCTTGTAGCCAATCCTACATATCTTACCTTAATGAATAAAGACTTATCTCTTGGTGTCTATTCACAGGAACTTACAAAGATTCTAGAAGAAACAGATCATCTTAGTCTATATGAATTATTTAAGGAAGGTGTAGAAAGAGAGAATCTTAATATTAAAAATATTGATATTACCTTCTTTACTATAGTAGAGCTTGTAGGTTCAACTTGCTTTAGCTGTATTGTCAATAAGGTTCCCTGCCCTATTGAGGACTATAAGCCTTATCTATTTGATTTAATACGTACTTTACTTCATGCTGCCCAATAAAAAAGCAGCATTTTTTCTATGCTGCTAAAACCTCATTCACATAATCAAGAAGCTTTTTAGTATCTGTATAAGTTTCTTCACATGAGTTTTCTTTAAATACAACTGTAATGATTGTTTTATTCTTTACCTTAGAATAAGTAACTAAACATCTTTTCGCGAGATTAGTAAACCCTGTCTTTCCTCCAATGACTCTTTCATCATAATATGGAGAAGCCTGCTGGGTCATCTTTACATTCTGCATTGTACGATATTGATTTGATTCAAAAGTATAGTTTGGTGTAGAAATAATATTTCTTAGCTCTTTATTCTTATAAAATGCTTTCGCAATAAGTGCCATATCCTTTGTACTACATGTCTCTTTAAGCCATCCCTTTTGGGCATAACTAAGTCCATGAGGATTAGACACCTCTACCTTTTGACAGCCTAGTTTTTTTGCTTTCTTGTTCATTGCGTTAATAAATGCATCATAACCACCTTGATAGTTTTCAGCAAGAGTTAAAGCCATTTCATTAGAACTCTTTAAAAGCATACCACGAATAACATCTTTAAAAGGAATCTGTTCACCATCATGTACAGGTTCAGTATAGGCAAACACACGATCTGGTAAAGACATAATATTCTTTGTAGTAAGAAGATCATCATCCTTATAATACTCTATTGCAACAAGGGCACTTAATAGTTTGATTGTAGAAGCAGGATAACGTGATTCCTGTTCATTTTTCGCATAATATACCTTGCCTGTTTCCGCATCCATCACGACTGCTGACACTTCTTCTGTATTAAGTGCTGGTTGAGGGATAGAATTGATTTTCTCTTCTTTTTGTTTTGCGACATGCGAGATTGTATTTGTTTTCTTTTTTTCAGACTGCTTTGAAGTACATGCACAAAGCATGAATGCAGCGCATATCATTGTAATCCATTTACGATATTTCATTTTTTAATCACCTCTTTTAAAACATAATAACTATTTTAAACCTATTCATCAATCTTCTTCCATCATTTTTCATTCTTTTTGAATAATAATATGTTATAATGATTTGGTAAAGGAGAAATAGTATGGTTAATTATCCAAACCTTAAAAAGGCACCGGCTAATATGTCTATCCCTAAGAAATCTACAAGTAAGCATTATACTGCTTTTCGTGGGATGAGCTTAGAAGAAGACATCAACCTATCTAACACCTATTACTTATCTGTCGATCAGGCTGTCATATATAAAAAACCGACACCTATCCAGATTGTAAAAGTCGATTATCCTTCACGAAATAAAGCCCGTATAGTTGAAGCATACTATCAGGCCCCTTCTACTACGGATTATAATGGAATTTATAAAGGCAGATATATTGATTTTGAAGCAAAAGAAACTAAATCTTTACGATTTCCTTTTCGTAATATTTCTGAGCATCAGATCAATCATCTCGCACGTGTCTCACGTCATGGGGGAATTGCCTTTATTATTATTGCCTTCACATCTGTAGGAGAAGTTTATTTGTTAGATGCTTCGATTATGGTAGAGCGCTTTTTTCATGACAAGAAGCAGCATATAAGTTATGATGAAGTGAAAGAAAGTGGACATCTTATTAAGCAGGGCTATCAGCCAAGACTCGCTTATTTAGATGTAATCGATGAATTTTACCTTAAGGAGGACACTTTATGAAAGTTCAATCAACCAAGGACCCTAAGCAGATAAAGAAAACAATTAAGATATGTATTATCGCATTATGTGTTCTTGTAGCGAGCGGTAGTGGTTACCTTGGATTTAAGATTTATCAGCAAATCAGTAATTTTGATATTGATAATCTTACAACAACTTCCTACTCTTCTCAGGTTTCTCAAGATGGAGAAACCTATTATAAGTATGGTAGTTCTATTGGGAAATATGTAAGTTATGATGATATTCCTGAAGTAATGATTGATGCTGTAGTTGCTGCAGAAGACTCTCGTTTTTTTGTACATAATGGTTTTGATATTCCACGTATTATTAAAGCTCTTATGTCAAATATCTTAGCAGGTCATACTGTTGCAGGTGGTTCTACAATTACTCAGCAGCTCATCAAAAAGACATATTATCCATATGAAGAAAAAACAATTGAAAGAAAGGTTGGAGAAGTCATTCTTTCTATTGAAGCAACTCAGCAGACTACTAAACAGAAAGTACTTGAACTATATCTCAATAAGATTTATTTTGGTAAGTCAAATAGTTCTATTGGTATTTATGGGGCAAGCTACTATTATTTTGGAAAGAGCCCTAATCAGTTAACTTTACCAGAAGCTGCATTACTTGCTGGTACAATTAATTCTCCTGTTTCATATGACCCATTTAGGAGTTTAACTCTTGCAACAAAAAGAAGAAATATTATCCTAAACTTGATGTATGAACATGGATATATTAGTGAAAAAGAAAGAGATAATGCGAAAAGCGTAAAGGTTGAAAACATATTAAAATATGATCCAATCCAAACAAATGGTAAATATGCTTCTTATGTTGATCGTGTTACTCAGGAAGCTAAAGATTTAGGTTATGACCCTAATAAGACAAAGATGACAATCTATACTTATATGGATCATGATATGCAGGAATATCTTGATGATGTTTCTTCAGGTAAGAACTATAAGTTTACTGACAAGGAAATGCAGGCAGCTGCTTCCGTGCTTGAATCAAAAACTGGACGTATTATTGGTTTAATGAGTGCAAAAAATTATCGTGCGAATAATTCTGATGCGACTTATCTAGATTATGCTTATACATTAAAGAATAGAAGACAGCCAGGTTCTTCTATCAAACCTATTCTTGACTATGCAACTGCATTTGAATATCTCAACTGGTCTACTGGACACACAGTAGATGACTCAGAGTTTACTCAGGGTAGCTGGCATCCAAAGAACTGGGATAACAATTACCATGGTGATGTTCTTCTTGAAGATGCTCTTGCAAATTCATGGAACTTAGCTGCTATTCATACTTTAAATAGTGTTCTTAAGAAGGTTGGTAATAATCAGGTTGTTAGCTTCTTAAAAGGTCTAGGCTATAACATGGATGATGAAGATTTCAACTTAAACTATGCCATTGGTGGTTGGAAATATGGTACAACACCTACTATGCAGGCAGCTGCATATGCAGCTATCTCAAATGGTGGTACATATATTAAGCCACATACAATTCAGAAGATTGTGATTAATACAACTGGTGAAACGATTAATGTAGATGATGATATTCAGAAACAGGCAAGTGAAGGAATGAAAGATTCTACTGCTTTCTTACTTCGTCAGGTTATGACAAGCTATGTAAAGAGTAATGGAAGCTACTCAGCATTTGATATCGGTTCTCAGATTGGTGCAAAAACCGGTACTTCTAACTTTGATGCAACTATTCCTGCTTTAGCTGGCAAGGATAAAGACCATTGGCTTTGTGCTTATTCACCTGATTATGCATGGGCCTGCTGGAATGGTTTCCCTGCAGAAATATCTACAAAGAAACATAAATATCTTGCAAGTGGTATGAATGATGCAAAATCAATTGCCGCAAAGATTGCGAAGAAACTTGACACTCGTAAGATGAAAAATAGCTATGAAACACCAAGTAATGTTGAACAGGCACGTATGGTTAAGGGTGTATATCCATATGTATCTCCAAGTTCTTCTACACCAGAAGAAAAGATTATGACTGCTTGGTTTGTTAAGGGACATGGTCCTAGTGGTGTAGATGATGGTTCTTCTTATGCCGATGAATATAAAGTACCTGAATTGACATCATTTAATGCTTCATTGAATTCAAATAATTCAATTTCTGTCACATTTGGTTCTTATGATCCTGAATATGAAGGAAAAATCACTTGTGTTGTAGAAATCAGTGACGGTTCTTCTACAAAGACTGAAACATTATCTTCTACAAGCGGAACACTTGAATATAACACTGAATCAGGTAAGACATACACAGTAACTGGTTATTATAAACTAAAGAGCGGTGACACAACTTCTAATAAGAAGTCAGTAAGATTATCTACTGGAAGTACAGCTGTAGGTACTGCAACCTTCAGTGTTACTGCAAATGGTGCAGCTGTATCAAATGGAGGAACTATTTCAGCCACTTCAGTTAATGTCAGCACATCTGGTCCAAATGGACATACAATGATTGTGACATGTAATGGAAATAGTCAATCATTGAATTGTGGAAGCAGTGCAACAATTAGTGGATTATCTAGTGGCAGATCATATACGATTTCATTTACTGAAAAGAATTCAAGTGGTGAAACAAAAACTATTGGTTCTATCCATTTCACAGTACAGACAACTGAAACACAAGATCAGTAAGGATTCCAAAAAAGGAATCCTTTTTTTGAATGTAAAAAAAGAATCCTTATGGATTCTTAGAGCTTCTTGTTCTTTTCTTTACATATGTCTACCAGTGGACATTCCTTACAATGGGGAGACATCGCCTTGCAATGATATCTTCCAAAGAAAATCATTTGGTGATGTGTTTTAATCCATCTATTTTTAGGAATAGTCTTCATAAGCTTCTTTTCTACAGTCAATACTGTATCATCCGCTTTCGCAAATCCAAGTCTTTTAGAGATACGTTCTACATGAGTATCTACCGCAATAGCGGGATAACCAAATCCTTCTGCCATGACAACATTGGCTGTTTTTCTTCCTACTCCTGGGAGTGTAATTAATTCTTTGTGAGAAGCTGGTACAACGCCATCAAAGCGTGTCTGAAGAGTTTCAGCCATAGCCTTGATATTCTTAGCCTTATTTCTATAAAGGCCGATAGAATGGAGATCTGACTCCAATTCGGGCAATGATGCATTCGCATAGTCTTCTACTGTCTGATATTTTTTAAATAGATGAGTAGTCAGCTTGTTCACTGCTTCATCTGTTGTTTGTGCTGATAACATTACTGCAACAAGTAATTCTAGATTGTTAGAATGATTCAATACACAGCGTGCATCTGGAAACATTGCATCAAATGTATTGAGTATTCGATCTTGCTTTGTTTTAATCATTTTCCCACCAGTTATAATTTCTTACTTCTTCACTTACTTCTGGCTCTTCTTCTTGATATTTCTTAATATAATTCTTAGAATGAGCCCAGTTTTCTAATACTCTTTCAATATATCTAAAAGAGAGTGCATTAGATTTCACTGCTTCTCTTAAAGCAGATACAATCATTTCATCATCATATCCAGTTCTTTTAAACTGATTGATATATTCAATATCCATCGTACTCATTGTACGTCCAAAAGCATCTTCAAATATTTCTATAAGATTGACTTCTTCTTTCTTTTCTATCTTCATACCTAGTAATAGCTTTTCTAAAGGTTTGAAATCAATTTTTAAGTTAATACGATCAAGATAATGTTTGTCAACAAGTCTAATCATAATATCATCAATTTCTTTAATAGATAGAGAAGAGAATTCCGCAATCTTTTGAGGATATATAGGTCTTACACCTAAATCACTTAAAGTCATCATCAATAATAATATATGTGTTTCTTCATCTTTTAGTCCTATAGACTTTCCTTTAAGTAATAATAGTTTCTTAAAGTCTATACACTGATAATCTTTCAACATTTCTGTACTCATAGACGATAATACTTCACAAACTTTCCTTCATCTAAAGAGTAATAGAAATAATAGAGGTGCTCATCATTCTGATATTTTCCAAAATAAACAAGATCACCATTTTCATAACCTATAGATAAACTACTTACATTGACTTTATATTCATTATTGATCGTATTGATGACATCTTCCTGTTTAGCGATAGAACCACCATAGCTATCTACTAATTTATATTTAGCATTGTAAACCTGATAGACCTTCTTTTTCTTCTTGTCTTTAATACGAATGATATAGTAGGTCTTAGAGCTGTTGTATTCATTGAAGTAATCATCATAGTTAAGTTTATATTTATTAATGATCTTATTTCTTTCTAATGCGATATCATTTTCATGATTAAAATAAGGAACATGTATGCTTAACATGCAGAAAGAGACTACAATCAAAATAACCACTAATACTGCAATGATTAAATGATAAATCCAGTTTTTATCTTTCTTATTATAATTCATAACGACCTCCATAGTGCCACTATTATAGCGCATTTAAGATTAAAAAAAAAGAGATTCGTTAATTTGAATCTCTATTAGAACTGCTTAATATCATAAAGAGAATTCTTAACATACTTGCAAGAGTTGCACATACTCCAGCAACATAAGTCAATGCAGCAGCATAAAGCATCTGCCATGCACCTGCATATTCATTTTCATTCAAGTATTGAGATTGTAATATCGCAAGTCCTCTTTTTGATGCATTAATTTCTACTGGTAATGTAATAATCTGGAAAGCTAAAATACCACACATAAGGAAGAAACCTAAAAAAGCAAGTTTAGTAGATCCTAATGCAAGTCCAATCATAATCGCAATCCAACCTAAATAATTTCCTACATTACATAAAGGAATAATCGCATTTCTTACACGTATTGGCATGTAGTTTTCATGATATTGAATGGCATGACCACATTCATGTGCTGCAACAGCACATGATGCAATTGTTGTACCATGATATATGTCACTCGAAAGAGATACACTATTATTAGAAGGATCAAAGTGATCTGATAATTCTCCATGTACTTCATAAACTGGTACATGAGTCATTCCATGAGAATCTAATATTTCTCTAGCCACTTGTGCCCCTGTGATACCACGACTATTTTGTTTACGACGGTATTTCGCATATGTAGATTTGATCTTAGCCTGACAGTATAAAGAAAAAACCATCGCAATACCTACTAAAATTGTGCCAAGCATATAACCTGGATTTGTCATTAAATAATAACTCATTTTCATCAACTCCTGATAGTATTATACATAAAAATTATTAACTGTATATAAACAAAAAAGATGCATTAGTTCATTGCATCTTTTAATCTATTACTTGGTTTGAAAGAAACTGTACGACTTGCAGGAATAATAATAGGTTCCTTAGTCTTAGGTGAAACACCCTTACGTTCATGGCAGTGATTGATTTTAAATGTACCGAAGCCAGAAATAAGAACTTTGTCACCATCAATCATACTTTCTACCATCGTATCAAAAACTGTATTCACAAGAATTTCAGCGTCTTTTTTTGTTAAATCTCTTTTTTCAGAAACGATATTGATTAATTCTTTTTTATTCACTTCTGTAATGCCTCCTAATAAATTATCCTTGAGTAGTATAACAAAATCTATCTTCTATTTCAAGAGATAAAATACAAAAAAAGCACGTAATAAAGGACATAAAATGAATTACTATTTTTTTGATTTATAGGCTTTTTCCCAGAACTTATTTCCTTCTTTTAAGAACTGTTTTTTAGAAAAAAATGTGATATCTAAGGCACTTTCTTTCGCTTTTCTTATATCTAATGCAAAATTTTTTAATTCATTGGATACACGCCACGTATAAGGAATATGGTCTAATAAGAAGTAAGCACCAATTTTTAATGTACCTTTATAAACTGCATTTGTTTTCTTACTATATAACTCCATAATCTCTTGGGCATAGTCACAATAATCTGTTTCATATTCATCACAATACATGACACAATAAATTGTTTTATGATTCATTAAAGACTCATTATTTTTCATATAATCAAGCATACATGAAGGGATAGTTTGAGAAGAGATAGGAAACATGAAAATAAGAGTATCATTATCTACTAAATCTTTATCTCCTATGACTTGTAGTGTTTTAATAGTAACATTGTTTTTAAGATAGTGAGCAAGCTTATATGCCTGTTTATACATTACTTTATTTGTATATATTAAACCAGATAAGATGATTAAAGCATTATCCACGATCAACACCTCCAAATGTCTTAAGATTATTATCTAATTCTTCTTCTGTACAGAAGTAAGTATTAATAGAAGAAATAGAATAACCTAGAAGTGAGTCATGTAAATAATTCATCAGCATCTTCTGTTCCTGTTCTGATATATCACCATAGCCTATAAGAAGGATTTTCTTTGATTGCTGAGCTAAAGAAGCATGACAGATTGTTCCATCTACTGTTGTATAATAAGGCTCATATGAGGCAATATTACGCTCTACAAAGGATTTTAGGGGTGTATCAAAGCATCCACAATAAATATGAGTCACTAGAATTATCAAAGAAGCCTGACCAATCCATTGATTAATGACTGAAATATCGTCGTGATAACGACAAGGCATTTGTTTTTTTAAGCATGTATAATCACCAGTACAAGCACTATATTTAATATTATTCAGATTGACGATAACACTTTCATTAAATAATTCTAAAGGAATATCTTTATCTGTAATGACTATATTTTTCATATATAAACCCCTCCCTCACATAATGATACAAGAAGAAGTAAACGAATTCAATAAAAAAAGCCCTCCTACTGGAAGGCATAAACAGAAAGGACCTGGCAGCTTGCTATTG
>NZ_FR898759.1:0-2961 GCF_000437715.1 Catenibacterium sp. CAG:290 | reverse complement strand
TTTCTCTATCAGATGCATTAACGGCATTCATCCCCCACCTATATTCTATATTGAGGTGGGGGTTCTGCTGGTTTTTTAGATAAACTCACATAAAAAAAGACCATGCATTTCGCATGGTCTAAGCAAGTATTAGTCTAAATCAGCACCGTTAGATTCGAATACTTTCTTGATATAATTATAAGATTTCTTTGGAATACGTTTCATATCTCTTAAATCTTTATTTGTTCTATTAACATAAACAAATCCATAACGCTTATCCATATTACACATACTAGCTAGGATATCGATTGGTCCCCAAGTAATATAACCTAAGCAGTCTACACCATCTTCAAACATTGCGTTTTCCATTTCACGAATATGGTCTCTATGATAGTTGATACGATAATCATCTTCAATTGTACGACCTTCAGCAAGCATCTTGTCTACTTCTTCCTGAGTCATATCTTCACGCCATCCAATACCATTTTCAAGTACGAATACTGGTAAACCTGTTCTATGATGTAAATCATTTAAAGTCCATCTGAATCCAACTGGATCGATTTCCCAATGCCATTCATTGGCTTCACAATGAGGATTCTGAATCTGCTGTTCATTCACACAGTCACAAGCTGGTCTTTCATAATCAAAGATACCAGTCTTAACTGTATTAGAACGATAATAAGAGAATGCGATATAGTCTACAGTATACTTTAATAGTTCTTCATCGCCTTCTTCAAATGTAGGCATCCATCCACGATTTTCTAAGTAAGCATTCCAGTAATCAGGATATTTACCCTGAGCAAATGTATCAACAAGATAACCATTTAATAAGTTATAAGCCTGAGTTGCAAATAAATTATTTTCTGGGCTGTTGTCATATGCATAAATATTAGTGATTGCACCCATACCACAGAACTTAGCATCTGGCTGCATTTCTCTTAAAGCACGTACTGCTTTACAATGAGCCATCATAACATTGTGGTTTACCTGATATAAATGTTTAGGAAGACTTACACCTTCAGGAATTTCTTCAGCGTTAGAAACTCTTAACATCATTGAATGAAGGTTCTGTTCATTGAATGACATCCAATGTTTCACTCTATCACCAAATCTTTCAATACAAACTTTTGCATATCTTTCAAAACAGTCTACAACATATCTTGAAGCAAAACCATTGTAGTTCTTTACAAGATGATAAGGCATATCGAAATGTACTAAAGTGATCATTGGTTCAATACCTGCAGCAAGTAGCTTATCAATTAAATCACTGTAGAACTTTACACCTTCTTCGTTTACTGGTTCATCTAATGTACCATTAGGAATGATACGGCTCCAGCAGATTGAGAAACGATAGAAGTTGAATCCCATACCTTTCATTAATGCGATGTCTTCATCATAACGAGTGTATTCATCAATTGCATCGTTCCAGTCAGAGAATTCAGGGTTCATAGGTCTTACGTCATAGATACAAACACCCTTTCCACCTTCATTTCTGTGTCCTTCAGTCTGGAATGATGATACTGAACCACCCCAGTAAAAATCTTTTGGCATTTTTCTTTCCATTTTATGTGTCTCCTTTATCTTATGAATACATTCTATCAATCACGCCTTATATATGTAAACTGTTTCAAGGCTGATTATTATAACGTTTCATAAAATATACAAAAAATGATCAATTAATGAAACTCCGTTTCATTAATTTAAAAGGATATACATAAGATAGTCTTTAATATCCTGTCTTTTAGCTTCTATCTGTAAATAGATATAATCATCACGATAGTCAACCTGTTCCACATAGGTATTCTCATAAAGATACTTGAAATCTTCTCCCTTATCATAAGGAATACCTAATTGGAAAGTTTCATAATCCTTAAAGAGGATATGGCTTATTTCATCTTCTAACAAGTCTAAACCAATCTTTTCCTTTGCAGATATAAAAACATAAGGAGTGACAGGATGTACATAACCATACTTATTTAAATCAACCTTGTTGTACACATAGATCATAGGTGTATTTTCAACCCCTAATTCTTCTAATACCTTATTGGTTGTATCAACCTGTAATTGATAATCTTCAAAACTTGAATCAACAACATGGAGTAATAAATCTGCTTCTTTCACTTCTTCTAAAGTGGAACGAAATGCCTGAATCAGATTGTGTGGTAAACGTTCAATAAAACCAACTGTATCAGTAAGCAAGCATGTATGATTCTTAATCTTGATATTTCTAGTAGAAGTCTGTAATGTTGCAAATAACATATCCTTCTCAAATACCTTTTTTTCTTTATTCTGACATAAGGTATTGAGTAAAGTAGACTTTCCACTATTTGTATAACCGACCAAAGCAATCACAGGAACATTATTACGTTTGCGTCTTTCTCTTTGTGTTTGTCTTTGTTTTACAATCTGTGCCAGTTCTTTTCTAGAACGGGACAACTTTCTAGAGATGATACGACGATCTAACTCAATCTGTTTTTCACCAGATCCTCTAAACCCAGAACCACCTTGCTGATGTGACATATGTTCCTGCATTCCTGCAAGTCTAGGTAATAAATATTGGTCTCTAGCAATTTCTACCTGTAATTTTGCTTCTTTTGTCTGTGCACGCTGTTCAAATATACGAAGAATTAAATCTGTACGATCTGTTACTTCTGTTTGTAATTGATCAGTAAGGTTCTTTACCTGTAATGGCGATAGTTCATCATCAAAGATAACCATTTCTCCATCTAATCTTAATCTGATTTCTTCTATTTTACCTTTACCAATATAAGTGGCAGGATTAATTTTTTCTAATTTCTGAATAACAACATCTTCTACTTCAATATCACATGCAATACATAATGATTTGAGTTCATCTATGTAGAAGGGATTGTCCGATGTCATAACTAATATAGCTTTCATTGATACTCTTATTCTACTTAATAAAGAAGAATTCCTTTCTTTGGACTCGTGTCTATTCTGACTACTCCCACGGGCAAGCCC
>NZ_FR898758.1:0-27012 GCF_000437715.1 Catenibacterium sp. CAG:290 | reverse complement strand
TCATTTCCTTTGTAAAGACTTTTTTTGATTTTTATTTATTTTTTGTGTGAAATGTAAAAAAAGGGCTTATACACCCTTCTATTTGCCTATAATCGCATTATTTTCGAGGCATGATGTCATCGCTGTCTAATACAATAGTAACTGGGCCATCATTAATTAATGCACATTTCATATCAGCTCCAAAAATTCCTGTTTCTACATGAATACCTTGGCTTCTTAAACTTTCATTAAAGTAATCATAAAGCGGTGAAGAGATATCAGGCTTAGCTGCATCGATAAAGCTTGGTCTTCTTCCTTTACGACAGTCTGCATATAAAGTGAATTGAGAAATAGAAAGAATAGATCCTTCTACATCTATGAGTGAACGATTCATTTTTTGGTTTTCATCTTCAAAGACTCTTAAGTGGATGACCTTTTCCACAAGACGATCTATAATTTCATGAGTATCATCATTATTAAAACCTACAAGAATCATATAACCCTTATTAATGGCACCATGTACTTCTCCATCAATTGTCACACTTGCTTCTTTTACTCTTTGTAAAACAATTCTCATATTACTCTCTCCTTATAAAATCATGTTATAATTATACATGATTCTAAAACGAAAGGAAATAAACTATGATTCATAAGACACTTGCAGATTCCATGCGTCCTATTGGACTTGATGATGTAATTGGGCAAAAGCACCTTGTAGGAGATAATAAATTATTAAGACAATTTGTCAAGAAGGAGCATCCAATGTCCATTATTTTATATGGACCACCTGGATGTGGAAAAACAACTATGGCTAAGGCCCTCGCTCATGATTTAAATATACCATATCGTATATTCAATGCCTCTACTGGTAATAAGAAAGAGATGGACCAAATTATCACTGAAGCGAAACTTTCAGAAGGTTTGTTTGTGATTGTAGATGAAGTGCATCGTTTAAATAAAGATAAGCAAGATCATTTACTGCCTTATATCGAGAGTGGATTGTTGATTATCGCAGGCTGCACAACTGCCAATCCATATCATTCTATCAATCCTGCAATTCGCTCAAGATGTCATTTATGTGAAGTAAAGCCCTTGAATAATGAAGAGATTGTGGAAGCTTGTCAAAGAGCTGCAGTCAGTGAGAGAGGACTTAATAATCAATATGAAATAGATCAAGAAGTATATGATTATATTGCAAGAATGAGCAGTGGTGATGTTCGTTATGCTTATAATTGTTTGGAACTTGCAACTATTTATGCGCCAGATACACATATCACATTAGAAATCATCCAGGAAGCTGTTCCACGCGCCAATATGCAATTTGATAAAGATGAAGATCAATACTATGATACTTTAAGTGGTTTGCAGAAATCTATTAGAGGATCTGACCCAAATGGTGCTCTTTATTATTTTGCAAAACTTATAGATGCAGGAGATATAGAGTCACTAGAACGAAGACTGATTACAACTGCTTATGAAGATATAGGACTAGCCAATCCTAATGCGTGTATGCGTACTGTTTTAGCCTTCCAGGCAGCTAAGACAATTGGTTTTCCTGAAGCAAGAATTCCTCTCGCAAGCTGCATTATAGAATTGGCTTTATCACCTAAATCAAAATCGAGTGAAAATGCAATAGATGCAGCACTTGCGTCTTACCACAATGAACCACATAAAGCACCACAATATATACGTTTAACTCCTGTTGGTATAGATGAGGAAGATCGTTATGATTATAATAGACCTGATTTATGGGAATATCTTCAATATCTTCCTGATGAAATTAAAGATGCTCAGTTCTATGTACCTTGGCTGACAAGCCGTTATGAAAAATCATTAACTGAAAACTATCAAAGAATTCTTAAACACGGAAGAACTACAAATATCAGAAAACTCAAAAAAGATAAGCCTCGTTAGACTTATCTTTTTTTATACCATTCTTCGATATCTTTTAATACTTGGTGAATTGTGGAATCAAAATCTTCTAGATTGACATCGTACCAATGTACATCAAATTGGTTATTAAACCATGTATATTGTCTTTTCGCATAGTTACGTGAATGTTTCTTGATTTCTTCTATGACCTGTTCTTTTGTTTTTGAACCTTCAAAGTAATCAAACCATTCCTTATAACCAATAGCCTTCATAGACTGCGCGTTACGTGATAAACCTGAATCATAGATTTTCTTGACTTCTTCTTCTAATCCCTGTTCAATCATTAAATCAACACGTTTATTAATACGCTCATAAAGAATAGGACGTGGAAGTGTGAGTCCTATAAAATAAATGTCATATACAGGCTTATGTTCCTGCGCTTCTAGAATATCACTTTTTCTTTTTCCTGATTCTTCATAAATTTCAATAGCACGTAATACTCTTTGACGATTATTAGGATGCAGATCTAATGCTGATTGAGGGTCAAAGGACGCCAAATACTGATGTAATTCTTCATTTGTATAATGGGCATACTTCGCTTTTATTTCATCATGCTTAGATTCTGTTTCTTCAAAAGTGTAATCATAAAGAGCACCCTTGATATAAAGACCTGTACCTCCTACCACAATAGGCATATCGATTGTATCGATATAATGACGAACTTCTTTTTGAAATTCACTGACAGAAAATGTTTCATCAGGATTCTTGATATCAATCATATGATGAATAATACCCTGCATTTCTTCTTCTGTTACTTTGGCAGTTCCAATATCCATCGTACGATAGATTTGCATAGAATCACCACTAATGACTTCACCATGAAGTGCTTCTGCTAAAGAAACACCCATACGTGTTTTACCTACAGCTGTAGGCCCACATACCGCAATTACTTTTTTCATACTACAACCCTCTTAAATAACTTTTCTAATTCATAATCACTGTAGAATATGATGGTTGGTCTACCATGAGGACAGACATAAGGATTATCACAGCGCATAAGATTATCTATAATTGTCTGCATATCCTGTGTTGTAAGATATGTATTTCCTTTGACACTTGCTTTACATGCAAGTGTTGCAATAGCATGTTCCTGCATAGCAACAATATCCACACTTTGATTGTTTAAAACTTCTTGAATCATTTCATCAATAAAGATCTTCTCATCGATATTTTTCATCCATAAAGGTAAACCACGTACAATATATGAATGTCGGCCAAATGATTCAAGATGGATTCCAACTTCTTCCAATAACCCTTTATGTTCATCAATAACAAGACATTCACTTTCAGGATATTCAAAAGTAAGAGGAACAATCATGGGCTGAATGGATAAGTCAGGATGAGAAAACTTATTGAGGAAATATTCATAATTGATGCGTTCCTGTGCTGCATGCTGGTCAATGATATAAAATCCTCTTTCATTTTCTCCTAAAATATAAGTACCTCTTGTTTGGCCAATAACCTTAATTTTTTCTTTAATTGGTTTAAGTGGTTCTTCTTTTGGAGATTCTTTGATTTCTACTTTTTCAGGTTCATAAACAGGCATTTCTTCATGAACAGTTTCAATAACTGGTTCTTCTTTGACTTCTTCAAAAACCTCATCAAGAGGAATAGTCATCTGCGCAAGACTTGGTTTGAAGGATGCTTTTTCTGTTTCTCTAGTAGATGGTTTATAAGTGAGATTCTTTTTTGATAAAGCCTCTTCCAAACCCTTAAGTAGTAATTCCTTTAATTCTGTTTCTTTAGAGAAACGTACTTCTAGTTTTGCTGGATGAACATTTACATCTACAAGATATGGATCTACATCAATCTCTAACACTGCAATTGGATAACGTTTATCAGCTAAATAACGACGATAAACCTCATTGATTGTATTAATCGTTTTCATATTCTTGACATAGCGATGATTCACTAGAGTAACAATATGATTCTTTGAAGAACGAGATGTATCAATTCTAGATATATAACCAGCCACATGAAACTCTTCATTGCCAAAATCAACATGAATCATATTTTTTGCAACAGGAATACCATAAATTTCACTAATAACTTCTAATAAATTATTTCTTCCATTTGTCTTGAATATTGTTTTATGGTCATGTATCAGAGTAAAAGATATTTCTGGATGAGCGAGGGCTAGACGCTCTACATAAGAATAAATAGCTGCAAATTCCGCATTAATAGACTTCATATATTTAAGTCTTGCAGGTACATTCTGGAAGATACGTTCTACCGTGATCTTCGTACCGCGATTCATTGCCACACTACCTACATTTTTTCTTTTTCCAAATTCATATTCTACTTTTGTATTTTCTTCGCCATTGTTTGTTTCAAGAGTAAAGACACTAATAGAAGCAATAGAAGGAATAGCTTCTCCTCTAAAGCCTAATGTAGTGATATTGAATAAATCATTTTCATCTACAATCTTACTTGTTGCATGACGACTAAAGCACAAAAGTGCATCTGCACGATTCATTCCTATACCATCATCAATCACACACATCTTGCTTGTACCACCCTGTTCTACTAGAATAGTGATACTTTTAGCCTTAGCATCTATACTATTTTCTGTCAACTCTTTAATAACACTTGCAGGACGTTCAACAACTTCGCCTGCTGCAATCTTATTGGCTAGATTTTCACTTAATTGTCTAATATGTCCCATAGTTTCTCCTACAACATTTTCTTTAATTCAATTAATGTACTCAATGCATCAAGTGGTGAGAGACTCATCGGATCAATGCCTTTGAGTGTTTCTTCTACAGCACTTGTTTTTATAACTGGTGTCACTTCAATATTCTGTAATTTCTCTTCAATATTATTGTCTTCTAATGATTTCAATATGGCATCTGCACGTACAATAACTTCATCAGGTAATTTTGCGAGTTTAGCAACATTGATACCATATGACTGACCAGAGGGGCCATCTTCAATATGATATAGGAAATGAATAGAATCACTAGATACATCAGCACCTGCATGAACATTCTTAATAGAAGTGCCTTCCATACGTGTTAATTCATGATAATGTGTTGAAAAGAAAGTCAATGAATGATTATGGCTTGCAATATATTCTAAAATGCCCTGAGCTAAAGCCATACCATCAAATGTTGCTGTTCCTCTACCTATTTCATCAAATATAATAAGTGAGTTTTCAGTCGCATATTTCAAGGCATTATTAGCCTCCAACATTTCTACCATGAATGTAGACTGACCACTAATTAAATCATCACTCGCACCAATACGAGTAAAGATTGCATCAAAGACTGGAAGAGTTGCACTTTTTGCAGGAACAAAGCATCCAATTTGTGCCATGATCATAATTAAAGCCATCTGTCGCATATAAGTTGATTTACCACCCATATTTGGTCCGGTAATCAACATAATTCTTGCATCCTGTCCTAAAGATATATCATTTTTTACATAACTTTCTTCAGGAATGACTTTTTCTACTACAGGATGTCTTCCTTCTTCTATTTGAATAATATGATCATCATTAAATGTTGGACGTACATAACGATTATAGCTTGATACATCAGCAAATGTACTAAATACATCTATCCTAGCTACAACCTTTGCAACATCCTGTATTTCATGTACATAACCCTTAATATATTGTCTTACCTGAGTAAATATTTCATATTCTAATGCAGCGATTCGATCCTGTGCTGAAAGAATCTTATTTTCCATATCTTTAAGTTCTGGAGTGACAAATCTTTCTGCATTGGATAAACTCTGTTTTCTTGTATAGTTGAATTCATCCTTTACTAAAGGCAAATAGCTTTTAGCAACTTCAATATAATAGCCAAAGACACGGTTATAACCAATCTTAAGACCTTTGATTCCTGTACGTTCTTTTTCATTTTCCTCAAAAGTCATTAACCATTTCTTACCGTTCTTACGAATATCACGTAATTCATCCAACTCTTTATTGTATCCATCCTTGATAATATTTCCCTCTTTAATAACTAAAGGTGGATCATCTACAATTGCTTCATCAATTGTATTAATAATACAAGACAAATCAACAAGCTGCATAGCTTGTTCATTCAATTTAGGATGATCAAGACTGAGTAGTTCTTGTTTTAATTCAGGAATTTTCTTCAAAGAAGAACAGATCCACTTTAAATCTCTCGCATTCACATTTCCAAAAGCCACTCTAGAAGCCAGTTTTTCAATATCATAAATATCATTGATCATATGAGTCACTGTATCTCTATCTAGAGGGTTATCCATGAATACTTCTACAAGATCAAGTCTTTCTTCTATCTTCTCTTTAGAAATAAGAGGCTGATCAATCCATTGTTTTAATAAACGACCACCCATTGCACTATGTGTATGATCTAATAGCCATAATAGTGTGCCATATTTCTCATTATTCGCATTTTTAGTAAGTTCAAGTGCCTTCTTTGTGACACTTTCCATATAAACATAATCTTCCTGTTTAACTTCTACAATTGTCTGGATATATTCTAATTCTCTCTTTTGAGTATCAATTAAATAATTCAATAAATTAGCACAGACCTTGATTTGTTTTAAATCATTGATATTATCAAAGATTTTCTTGTAGTTATCTTTAATTGTTTCATTCTTAAAAGGAGACATCATCACTCCATCAATATGAATAGAATCATCTTCTACAACGATTTCTTTAATACCTAATGATTCAATCTTATTACGTAATAGATGTTCCTTCTTTTCTAGGTTTAAACAATAAAATTCCCCTGTAGATAAATCAGCATAAGCAAGTGTATAAGAGAAATCAAATACACCTAAAGCACCAATAAAGTTATTCACCTTCTCATTTAACTTAAAGTCCATTAAAGTACCAGGTGTAACAATCTGAACAACACCTCTTTCTACTAAACCCTTGGCTTTAGGATCTGATAGTTGTTCTACAATAACAACCTTATGTCCTTGTTTAACTAATTCTTCTACATAACCACTTGCAGCATGAAATGGTACACCACACATTGGTACACGTTCTTTAACACCTGCATTTTTACCTGTTAAAGCAAGATTTAATGCTTTTGAGGCAATAGCTGCATCATCAAAAAACATTTCATAGAAATCACCAATACGATACATCACAATAGCATCTTGATGATCTTTTTTTAATTCTAAATATTTCTCCATCATGGGAGAGTACTTTTCTTTTTTCAAAATGATACTCACTCCTAACTCTCTCATTATAGCATATTTTTAATCAATCATAAGATGTAATGCTAAGAGAGCACTCTTTTCTAATTCATCTATTGTTGTATATTCACTTACACTATGACAATCATTCATAGCACAAGCCACAACTATTCCTCTGATGCCTTCTTTCACATATCTATTATTATCAGATCCACCATGTGTAGAAATAAGACGAGGTGTTAATTGAAGATTAGGCATGCATGTTTAAAACGTTCAACAACTTCTTCATCTTCATTGATCTTATAAGCTTCAATGTGTACATAATCATCATACTCTATAGAAGCATGTTCTTTAATGGCTTCTTCTTTAAAAACAGCATGAATATTACCTGCTTCAAAGCCTTCTATAGGCATTTCTATGCATTCCATATGACACTCTTTAAAAATATTCATTAAATAGTCTTTCATCTTCTTTTCATGATAAGATTCACTATCAATAGATACCATTTCACAAAATGTCTGAACTAGTCTTTCTTTATTAATTTGCATAAATACCCCATCCCTTAAAGTCAAAAAAATGGAAGGAATAATATCCCTTCCATCCTCCTATTATCTGTTACCTGAATTTGAAGAATCCTTTAACAATACGTCATGTGCTCCACCTTCAACAATTGAAGTAGCAGACACAAGCTGGATCTTTGCTTTTTCCTGTAATTCAGCAATTGTAAGTGCACCACAGTTACACATTGTATGTTTCATCTTGCTTAATGATAAACCAACGTTATCTTTTAAGCTACCAGCATATGGCACATAAGAATCTACACCTTCTTCAAATGAAAGCTTCTTATCTCCACCTAAGTCATATCTCTGCCAGTTTCTAGCACGTGCAGAACCTTCACCCCAGTATTCTTTCATATACTGACCGTTGATGTTCACCTTGTTAGTTGGTGATTCATCAAAACGAGAGAAGTAACGACCTAACATGATAAAGTCAGAACCCATAGCTAAAGCTAAAGTCATATGATAATCATGAACAATACCACCATCTGAACAGATAGGGATATAAATACCAGTTTCTTTGAAATATGCATCTCTTGCTTCAGCAACCTCAATAGTTGCAGTAGCCTGACCTCTACCGATACCTTTCTGTTCACGAGTAATACAGATAGAACCGCCACCGATACCGATCTTGATGAAGTCAGCACCAGCTTCTGCTAAGAATCTGAATCCTTCACCATCTACAACGTTACCAGCACCAACTTTTACAGTATCACCATAATGTTCTCTGATCCATGCAATAGTGTTAGCCTGCCAAGCTGAGTAACCTTCAGAAGAGTCAATACATAATACATCTACACCTGCTTCAATTAATGCAGGAACTCTTTCTGCGAAGTCTCTAGTGTTGATACCAGCACCAACTACATAACGTTTAGATTCATCTAATAATTCATTAGGATTTGATTTTCTTGATTCATAATCCTTTCTGAATACGAAATAAAGAAGTCTGTTATCATCATCAATAATTGGTAAAGCATTTAATTTGTTTTCCCAGATAATATCATTTGCTTCTTTTAAAGTAATATCTTTATGTCCGCATACTAACTTATCAAAAGGTGTCATGAAATCAACAACTTTTTCGTTTTCATCCATACGGCTGACACGGTAATCTCTACCAGTCACTAAACCAACTAAACGGCCATTTGCTGTACCATCTTCAGTAACAGCCATAGTAGAATGACCTGTCTTTTCTTTAAGTGCAAGAACATCTGCTAATGTATCATTAGCGCTTAAGTTAGAATCACTTGGTACGAAACCTGCCTTATAGTTTTTAACACGTCTTACCATTGCTGCCTGTGATTCAATTGTCTGTGAACCGTAGATAAATGAACATCCACCTTCTCTTGCTAAAGCAACTGCCATACCATCATCAGATACAGCCTGCATAACTGCAGATACAAGAGGGATATTTAATGAAAGTGCTGGTTCTTCACCTTTCTTGAATTTAACTAAAGGTGTCTTTAAACTAACATTCTGTGGCTGGCATTCTTCACTAGAATAACCAGGAATTAATAAATATTCATTAAAAGTGTGTGAGGGTTCATTAAAAATATGTGCCATAATAATCTCCTTTTTATATAAATTAGTTCAATAATAAACATTTAAAAACATTTAGTCAATAGCTTTTAATAATTCTTCATTGATGATTGTTTCAACTTGTATAAGGTAATCATTAACTTCACTTTTTAGATTCAAATAATTGACAATCAAAGGATGATTCTCAAAGTAGGCTTTTTTGTCTTGATAGGCTTTTAACTCTTCATCAGTTAATTCACCAAGAGCCTTCTTTTTAAGAATAATTTGGCTCTCTTGTTTGATTTCATCTTCTAAAGATAATAATTCAGGATGTTCTCTTAAAGTCTTTTCATACTTCTTAAATTCCTGAATAAGAGGATTATTTAGAATTAATTGATTCAAAGAATCTGCTTTATTCTTAGTTATTTGATTCAAGCTGTTCTCCAGTCAATGCCCATGTCTTCGCTTCAGTTACACGAACATCTACAATCTGACCAACCATTGAAGCATCACCTTTAAAGTTAATGAGTTTGTTATGTTCTGTATAACCTGATAAAACATCTGGGTTCTTCTTAGAAGGACCTTCTACAAGTACTTTAACAACCTGTCCTAAGTATTTCTGATTTGCTTCATTAGCATACTTATTCACTAATTCATTTAAGCGATATAAACGCTGTTCCTTATCACTTAGAGGAACATTATCTTCCATCTTTGCAGCTGGAGTCCCTTCTCTAGGTGAATAAATAAATGTATAAGCTAAATCATACTTACAATAGTTATATAAAGATAAAGTATCCTGGAATTGTTCTTCTGTTTCATTAGGGAAACCAACAATAATATCTGTTGTAATAGTACAATCAGGAATCTTTTCTTTAATCATATCAAATAGCTTCAAGTAGCTTTCCTTTGAATAACGTCTACCCATAAGCTTTAAAACTTCATCATTTCCTGACTGAACAGGTAAATGAATAGAAGGCATGATATTATCATACTTAGCGATAATATCAATCATATCTGCATTAAAGTCCCAAGGATGGCTTGTTGTAAAACGAATACGATCAATACCAGTCTTTGCGACAGCTTCTAATAATGTTGCAAAGTCAGTACCGTTATTTAAATCCTTACCATAAGAATTAACATTCTGTCCAAGTAATGTGATTTCTTTATAACCACTATTCTTTAATTCTTCTACTTCCTTGATAATTTCATCTAATTCACGAGAACGTTCCTTACCTCTTGTATAAGGGACAATACAATAAGTACAGAACTTATTGCATCCATACATGATATTTACCCATGCCTTGTAGTTATTGGCACGATGACTTGGAAGATTTTCAATAACATCCCCTTCCTTAGACCAGACTTCAAGAACAAGTTCTTTTTCTAACATTGCCTGTTTTAATAAAACTGGAAGACGGTGGATATTATGTGTACCGAAAATAAGATCAACCTGCGGGAATTTCTCTAAGATCTTATTCACAACCACTTCTTCCTGTGCCATACAGCCACATACACCAAAGATTAAATTTGGTCTAGTCTTCTTGATATTCTTCAAGTAACCAATCTTACCAAATACTTTTTCTTCCGCATTTTCTCTAATAGCACATGTATTTAATAATACAACATCTGCCTGTTTTACTTCATCAGTATGAGTATAACCCATCATTTCTAAGATACCAGATAATGTTTCAGTATCTCTTTCATTCGCTTGACATCCATAAGTCTGGATATAATATGTCTGTCCTTTGCCAATTCCCACCATATCTGCAGGAATCTCAAATGCATCATCTAAATGCTGTACTTCAGTACGACCTCTAGAACGTGCATCCTTTAAAGAAGGACCTTTAAAATATTTACTATAATCTTTCATAAACGCTCCTTTTCGACACCATTATAACAAATACCCCTCATAAAAAAAACCCCCTAAATTGGGGTAAAAGTTTTAAATTAAAAACATATAGACAACAAGTGGAATAGTAAAAACGGATATTAATGTTGTCATAAATATTGTCTTAGCTGCTAACCCACTGTCTCCACCATATTTATTCGTAAATAATACTGCGGAGCTTCCTACGGGCATAGATATCATAATCAAAGTCAATCCTCTTAAATAATGATCCTTGATCAAAAATGCAATAATTGGATAGGCAATAATCGGTAAAATCAGCTGCTTGACTAGTGTATAAACATAGACACGTAGTTCATTAAATACATCTTTAATATTCATTGCCCCAAGTGTGACACCAATAATAATCATCGCAAGAGGTGTTGTCATATCTCCTACCATGCCTGTAAAGTCTGTGATAATCTTGGGTGCTCTTATATGCAATAAATAGAGATTAAGCGCTAAGAAAGAACAAACCACACCTGGTGTAATTAAATTCTTTAAATTGAGTTTATTGCTTCCCTGCTGCCCAATTCCAATCAAATAGACACCTAAAGTAAATAACATAATATTAAATACCATACCAAATAAAGATGTATGGAAAACAGAATCATTTCCAAATATTGCCTTCATGATTGGATAACCAATAAAGCCAATATTAGAAAATACTGTCATGAAGACATAAAGACCTGTTTGATTACTTGGGACATGTAACAATTTATTAATAAACAATCCAATAAAAGGTGTAATAACATAAGTAATGACCGCAATACCTAAAATAGTAAAAATTGTTTTTGAGTCACTATATTTTTCTGTACATAATACAGAATTCAATACCATGCATGGTGTCGTGACCGATAAAACTAGAGATGTGAGTTTACTATTTGCATTTAAATCTAAAATATTTACTCTATACAATAAAAAGCCTAACCCCATCAAAGCAAATAATGCAATCATCTGCCCTATAATGACTTTGATATCCATAAAATCTCCCTTCTAAACAAAAAAAGCACAGGAATTCACCTGTGCCTTAAAATGCATCTTATCCAAAGAATCCATCAGGCTGGATTGAGAAGTACATATAACTTCCTTCTGGAGTCTTTTTGAATAAAGACTTACAATGTGCAGCAGCATCTTCTGGTGATAATTCTGTTTCACATTCGAAAGTAGCCTTAATACCAGCTTTACTTACATACTTCAATTCTACCTTATCATCCTTATATCCATCAAAAAAAGTAACTAGCTTCTGCACCTGTGCAGTCTGCATTAAAATTTTACATTTAGCCATAAAAAACTTGTCCTCCTTCAATAACTAGAACTATTATACTGTATTCTTCACAAAATGTGAAGACGCTTTCTCTTGTTTTTACTTGAACTTTACCTGTGGATCAATTCTGATTCTTTCAATGTTTGTACACTTGTTTCCATCAAAATGAAGCAATGTTGCACAAAACTGTCCTTCATCTTCAACAACTCTAAAAGGTGTCATAATACCCTTAACACTACGTTCAATAATTGCTTCTTTTTCACACCCAATAACACTTTCATATGGTCCAGTCATTCCAACATCACATTGGAATGCTGTGCCCTTTGGAAGAATCTTTTCATCACCAGTAGGAACATGTGTATGAGTACCTAATACTGCACTGACACGTCCATCTACATAGTAACCGAAGGCTATTTTTTCACTTGTTGCTTCACCATGGAAGTCAATGATATGGATATCACTGTTATCATTTTCTAGTACAGGCTCAATAGCTTCAAATGGATTTTGAGGTTTTCCATCCATAAAAGTAAGACCAAGTAAATTAGTCACTCTTATTTTTTTACCTTTTACCTCAATAACTCTAGAACCTACTCCTGGCATTGCAAGTGGCTTATTGAGTGGCACAATTAGCTTATCTGCTTCATCAATATAATCAAAGATTTCTTTCTTTGAATAAGTATGATTGCCCATAGTTATTAAAGAAATACCATAAGACAGTAATTCATCATAATGTTTCTGTAATAATCCTTTACCATGGCTTGTATTCTCACCATTCGCAATGACACATTCAACACTATATTTTTCTACAATTTTTGGTAGATATGTCGCAATCATCTTACGTCCTGTCTTACCAAAAATATCTCCTATAAATAATATATTCATTTTATTCACATCCTTAAAGAAAAAGTAGATAGGTTGGACCCTATCTACTTAGCTATTTCATTAGCACGAATCTCACGGATCACAGTTACTTTAATATGTCCTGGGTAAGTGAGTTCGGTTTCAATCTTTTCTTTGACATCTCTTGCAAGTTTATGTGCTTTTAAGTCATCAATCTTTTCTGGATTAACGATAACTCTAATTTCACGACCTGCCTGGATAGCAAATACCTTATCCACACCTTCAAACTGTTTAGGTAATTCTTCAAGTTTTTCAAGTCTCTGGATATAATTTTCAATTTTTTCACTTCTACTGCCAGGTCTTGCAGCTGATAATGTATCTGCTGCAGAGATGAGTACTGCAATGATAGATGTTGCTGGAACATCACCATGATGAGATTCAATCGCATTGATTACAGTTGCATTTTCTCCAAATTTCTTAGCGAATTTAGCACCTAATTCAACATGGCTTCCTTCCATTTCATGGTCTACTGCTTTACCTAAGTCATGTAATAAACCAGCACGTTTAGCAAGCTGCTGATTTAATCCAAGTTCAGAGGCCATAATACCTGCAAAATGAGCCACTTCAATTGAATGCTGTAAAGCATTCTGACCATAACTTGTACGATATTTTAACTTACCAATCATCATGACAAGTTCTTTGTTCATTCTTGATAGTCCTAATTCAAAGACAGCATCCTGCCCTGCCTTTAAAATAGTATCATCTAAATCCTTCTTAGTCTTAGCGACTACTTCTTCAATACGTCCTGGCTGAATACGTCCATCATGAATAAGTGTTTCAAGTGATAAACGTGCCACTTCACGACGAATTGGATCAAAACATGATAATGTGATCACTTCTGGAGTATCATCGATAATTAAATCAACACCAGTCGCATTTTCAATTGCCTTAATATTACGACCTTCACGACCGATAATACGTCCCTTCATTTCTTCACTTGGAAGTGCTACCACACTGACTGTGCGTTCAATGACTTCTTCCTGAGAATAACGATTCAAGGCATTCGCAATAATATCCTTTGCAAATAATGAAGCTTTAGTCTTTGCTTCATCTTCTTGTTCTTTGATATAAGCAGTGACTTCAGTCTCCATACGCTGTTCTACTTGTTTAAAGAGTTCAGCTTTTGCTTCCTGTGCAGACATAGCTGCAATTTTTTCAAGTTCGGCTACTTTTTCATCAATCTGATGTTGTAGCTTTTCTTCCTTGACCTCTAGTTCCGCCTTTTTCTTATTTAATTGTTGGCTTCTTGCTTCAAGAGCATCTTCCTTTCCCTGTAAAGAAATATCTCTACGGTCGATGTTCTGTTCACGTTGTAATAGCTTATTTTCAAACTTAGTCAATTCTAAGCGCTGCTGCTTTGCTTCTTTTTCAGCTTCAAGCTTATATTCATAAGCTTTTGTTTTTGCATCAAGCGTTGCTTCTTTAATGAGATTGTCTGCTTTTGTATTAGCTTCTTCAACAATTGTTTTGGCATCTGCATTTGCTTTAGAAATCTTCAAACGGATATACATATAATAACATCCTACACCTAAGACAAACACAAGAACATAGGTCAAGACTTTAATTAAATTCATATAAAAGCCCTCCGTGTCCTATGTATAAAAGTGCTAAAAAGCACTAGTTATATTATAATGTATTTATATTCACTTTTCAATCATACATTAACGTAAAAAAGCAGTCTTCTATCTGGACTGCTTACTTGCTTTAAGGGGATTTGTCATCAATAATGTGGTATTAAACTTATCTAGAAGTGCTTCTAATTCAATACCATTGTTGTTTTCAATAAAATTATGATCTATGCATCCCATAATCGCATATGTGTAAAACAATATGAGATTATCAAATTTTTCATCTGATATATCCACAATAAAGTTATCCAATAAATATTCTGTAAATATTCTTTTAAATACTACGTACAGATAATGATCTAACTGATTACGGTTCATTGAAAACGCAATATGTCTAATGGCACGATGATTTTCCACTAAAAAATTCAAAGCAACCTCAGAACATTCACTCCAGGAAGCACCTTCTTCAAACATCCGTTCAATGGTAATCACATGATTATTAAAGACAGATTCAATTAAAGAATAAATATCATCAAAATGATAGTAAAAGGTATTTCTATTAATACCACATTTATTCGCAATATCCTGAATCGTGATCTTATCGAGAGGTTTTTCATCAACAAGTTCTAGGAATGTATTGATTATAAGCTGTTCTGTTTTTTTCATATTTTCCACCACACTTCACAAAAAGGCGGAATATTCCGCCTATTAAACGAGACTATTCTACAGCTTCAGCCACTTCTTCAGTGCCAAAAAGCTGTGCTTTGACTTTCTCTTCCACTTCTTCAAAGATAGCTGGATGTTCGATAAGGAAGTTTTTCGCATTTTCCCTTCCCTGTCCGATCTTCTCACCATTATAAGCATACCAGGCGCCTGATTTTTCTACAATATCGCCTTCTACTGCTAAATCAAGAATTTCACCATCACGTGAAATACCTTTACCATAGATAATATCAACCTGAGTTGTCTTAAATGGAGGTGCTACTTTATTCTTAACAACCTTGATATTGGCTTTATTACCAATGATTTCGCCATTCTGTTTGATTTGTTCACTTCTTCTAATTTCTACACGTACAGAAGAATAGAACTTCAAGGCACGACCACCTGTTGTTGTTTCTGGATTCCCATACATAACCCCAATCTTTTCACGTAGCTGGTTAATAAAGATCACTGTACAGTTTGTCTTATTCATAACACCTGAAAGCTTTCTTAAAGCTTTACTCATCAAACGTGCCTGTAAACCAACTGCTGCATCTCCCATTTCACCATCTAATTCCACCTGTGGAACAAGAGCTGCAACCGAGTCAATAACAATCAAATCAATCACACCAGAACGCACCAACATTTCAGCAATCTCTAATGCCTGTTCACCACTATCTGGCTGTGAAAGAATCAATTCATCAATATCAACACCTAAATTCTTTGCATAAATAGGATCAATAGCATGTTCTGCATCAATGAATGCTGCTTTACCACCCTGCTTTTGTGCCTGGGCAATCGCATGTAATGTAAGAGTTGTCTTACCACTTGATTCAGGACCATATATTTCGATAATACGGCCTTTAGGGTAACCACCAATACCTAATGCTTTATCAAGAGTTAAAGAGCCTGAAGGGATGACGTCTACATCCACTGCTGTACGGTCTCCAAGACGCATAACAGACCCTTTACCAAATTTCTTTTCAATTTGACTGATTGCATCATCTAATGCTGCATCAGTATCTTTGACTGCAGTTTTCTTTTCCTTCGCCATAAACATATACCTCCATACATATTCATACGACAATTATTTATAAATTACTTCAAAATTTCAGAAATCTTCATTTTTCCGATTGCAAGAGCCTGCTCTACAATCTGTTTACGGCTGCCTTCTAGTTCATATTCATATGTATGAACTTCATCCTTATAGGCAATTCCAATATAAATCAAACCGACCTTCTTGCCTTCCATAGCATCCGGACCTGCATTACCTGTAAATGAAATACAAAGATCTGTATCAAACATCTTCTGTCCATTGATACACATAAGACCGGCTACTTCATTCGATACTACACCATAGGTATCAATCACTTCCTGTGGGATACCTAATACCTGATGCTTAATAATTGTCTGATAACTGACAAGACTTCCCTTATAAACAGCAGAAACTCCTGGAACTGATCCAAGAGTTGCCGCAAAATTTCCTACTGTAAAGCTTTCAACACTAGAAATTGTTACATTCTTTTTTATTAATAATCTCACTAAATCTTCCATATTACATACTCTCCATGATTAAATCTCTATTCTTCCAGAAATAATCAATACCAGATAATAATGAAACACATGCTGCGATATTAATGACATAATTCGCAAATGGGATATCCCAGTGTGCAAAGATTGGATTATTTAATAAGAGAAGACAAATACCCACCATCTGAGTGACTGTCTTAAGTTTTCCATAAATACTAGCAGCAAGAACTCTATTAGAACTAGATGCAACAAGACGTACACCATCCACGAAAGTATCTCTTAAAAGCATAACGATTAAGGCAATGACTGACATCTTATTGTTCCAAGTAAGAAGAATAAGTGCTGAATTTACAAGCATCTTATCCGCAATAGGATCCACAAACTTACCAAAAGTAGTGACAAGATGATTTTTTCTTGCAAGATAACCATCTAGAAAGTCTGTAAGAGATGCTCCTAAAAATACAATAAAAGCTAATAACTGAATGACAGAGATATCAGTAAAGAGAATATGAATCTGAGGCACACTGATATCTGTAAAATAAGGACATAAATATAATGCGATAAATACTGGCACAAGACATAAACGTGTTACTGTTAAACGATTTGGTAAATTCATCTTACTTCTCCAATGTTAAATTAGTATATTTAAGTCCTGTTTCAGCCTTTTCTTCATCAGTTAATGGAACTTCTACATCATCCACATATACCTTAACACCAGACTGTTCACCACTTACAAGTCTTAATGTGCTAAAGTCTGCTGTATTTAGTGTTACTTCAACACTGTCGCCTTCATTATAAACCTTACCTTCAAACTTAGTGTATTTACTACGGTTCACATAAAGACTACCCCAGCACTTCTTAGAATATTCAACCTTTAATTTAAAAGTCTGTGCATTTGGATCCTTTAATTTAAAATTATAATTTAAATCACTATTTCTTGTATAAGTCACTGCAGGTACAGTTTCTTCTTCTTTCTTCTTTTCAGTTTTCTTTTTAGAAGGCTTCTTAGTCACTTCACCTGCCGCTGTCTGCTGATTACTTGTAAATGATGGTACATTTGCCTTAGACTTTGTTTTACTGATTGCAAAGAAACCTACACAGAAAATCATCGCAACAAGTAATATAATAATAATTACTCTAATCACATTCAAATGACTCTTATCACCTACTACACCTTTATTATTTGTAAATGAAGGCTTTTCAAAACGGAAAGCTTTTGCTTTTTCCTCATCTGCAGATAACTTTTTCTTTGCATGCTCACTTTGTGCTTCTGCTTCCTGTAATTCTTCTAACTCAATTTTCTGAGTTAAATTTAAATATTCATTCTGCACTTCTTTTTCATCTATATCAAGAGCACGGCAGATTTTTCTTAAATACATCTTCATATAGGCTTCTTCACCCTGATAATGGTCAAAGTTGCCATTTTCTAAATCATTAATTATTGCGATTGAAAGCATTGTCTGAGAAGATAATTCTTCCACAGATAATCCTTTTTCCTCTCTTTTCTGTTTAATTATTTCACTAATATTCATCTCTAAGCCTCCTTGCATTCATATCAAGTCTATTTAACCACAAATAGTGTCATTTTACAACTATTATAGATACACAAAAAAAGACGGTTCCCAATGGAAACCATCTATGAGTCTGCTCTTATAAGCCGTGTTCTGTTTTTCAACTCATCATTTATCTTAGATTTCTCTACCTAGCATCCGTTCAATTCCTTTTGCTAGACTCCCCTACCAAAATTTGGGTTTCTGCCTCGCGAAGTTTACCCCTTTTCACCCTGTCATTTCTAACAGTATTCGTTTCTGTGGCACTTTATGGCTAGTTCCATATCTTACGACTTAGGCGTTCACCGTTGTCATTTCTGCCTGAGGTTATTGGCCTCAGCACGATCACTACTATCATCTCAGATAGTGGCAGCACGGACTTTCCTCTGTTTCCAGCGATCAGTTCTCGCAGACTATATTAATCTTTATTTTTATGATAGACTTCTCTTTCTAATTGAGAAATACGTCTGAGGACATCGACATTGTTATTCAAGCTCTCTTCCATGACGTGTGCATTATCTCTTTGATCCTGTCTTTCTCTTAATAATTCATTGAGTTTTCTTCTCAAAGCTGCATTCTCTTTTTGAAGACTTTCAATTTCATCATAAGATTCATTCAACATAGATTGAAAATTCAGATAATCTTCTTTCACAATATCAAGATAACTATCTACTTCATTTGCGCTATATCCTTTTGTCTCAATAGAAAATTCTTTATTAAGAATTCTTTTAGGACTTAATCGAATCTTGTTTTCCATCGCCGTCACTCCTCATAAATATTCTACAAAAAACAAAAAGAAATGCAAGTAAAAGTTTCTTACAATGGAAAAACAGTGCATATACAAGCAACAATTAAAGCTGGTAAAAGGTTAGCGACACGAATTTTTGTATCAAGTACCAGATTAACACCGACACAAAATATAAGTATTGAACCAATAAAAGAAAGTGCACTCATGGCAGAAGCAATAATATAGGGACTAATCATACTTGATAAAAGAGTAATTATTCCCTGAAATAATCCAACAGGCACAAAAGCAAATAAGCATCCCTTCCCAAGGGTGGCACTCATCACAAGAATAATCACAAAATCAAGTATTGCTTTTGCGAAAAGAATAGAATGATTTCCATGAACCCCGTCTTCAATAGCCCCAACAACAGCCATAGCGCCAATACAGACTGTTAATGAAGCTGTCACAAAACCATCTACAAACTTATGATCCTTTGCATTACCTGTTTTTATCTTCAGCCATTCACCAAAATGCGTCATCTTACCATCTAAATCTAACAATTCTCCTATTACAGCACCGAATGACAATGAAATAATCATCATCATTGTTCCTGTTGTCTCGATAGATCCGCTCTTAATCACCAGCATCTTACTTAATCCCCCAGCAATACCTATGAAAATGACAGCGACTCCATCTGCTTTCATCAATGTATTCTGCATTGATTCTTTAAGATGATTTCCAAAAAACATCCCTGCAATACCAGCTATAATAATAGCACTGCAATTAATAATCGTACCTAATCCAAACATAGTTATAAAAAAACTTTCATCAAAGATGAAAGTTATCCTTTAAGACCTCTAGATTGACGATCCATATCTTCTACAACGATGTCATAGATTTCACCTAAAGTAGAACAATATTCTAATAACTGCCATGGTTCATTTGTATGGAAATGAATTTTAATTAAGTCTTCATCACCTACTGCAAGAAGGCAGTCTCCTTTAAAATGTTCAGTAATGTAATCATTGATTTCATCTTCATCTAAGTCATGACCATCAATTAATAACTGTGTATCATATCTAAATTCTAAAGCCATATTAATAATCCTCCTAATACAAAAAGTATATCATTATTTGTATTATCAGTCCATTATGATAAAATACTTTTTGAGGTGATTCCATGAAAATTCTTGGCATTATTACAGAATATAACCCCTATCATCTAGGACATCGCTTACATCTTCAAGAAGCTAAAAAACTAATTTTGCCTGATTTAACGATATGCGTTATGAGTTCTTCTTTTGTACAAAGAGGGGAACCTGCAATGATCAGTTATCAAAAAAGAGCCGCAATCGCAATAGAAGAAGGCATAGATATCGTTATAGAACTTCCTCTTGTTTATGCCTGTCAGAGTGCAGATTATTTTGCGAAAGGTGCCGTAACATTACTTCATGAAATGGGCGTGACTGATCTTGTATTTGGCAGTGAGGATGGCAATATAGAGACATTCATAGAAATAGCTGAAGGTATTGAGCAAGACCCTGATACTTACAATATGAAAGTTAAAGAAGGTATGAAGGATGGATTACGTTATCCTGATGCTTGTAATCAAGCTTTACAGTTTATTTTAAATAAGGAAGTGAGAACACCTAATGACTTATTAGGATTAAGTTATGTCAAAGAGGTGGTTCATCATCATTATCCTATTTCTATGCATTGTATTAAGCGTACTAATGATTATCATGCAAAAGATATTGAACAAATTTCCAGCGCAACTTCTTTACGTATTGCGTTGAAGCATGGAATTGATGTAGCCCATCAACTACCTGGATATGAAACTTATAAAGATTCTCATTTCTTTACGCTAGAAGAGTTCTATCCCTATTTAAAGTATTTAATTACCTTTACTCCTCTTGAAGGGCTTCATATGATTGAAGAAGGTTTGGATGACCGCTTGTATAAAGTGAATCAAGAAACCTGCAATTTAGAGGAACTCATCAATGCTTTAACAAGTAAACGTTATACAAGAAGCAGAATACAAAGAATGCTTATTCATATTCTTCTTCATAATACAAAAGAGGAAATAAAAAAAGCCATGGATATTGATTATATTCATATCCTAGGCTTATCTACTAAAGGACAGCGTTATATTAAAACAGCTAAAAAGAATACAGAATATCAAATCATCACTAACATCACAAAGCATAAGCATCCTGCTTTAGATATTGAAAAAAGAGGGGCTCAACTTCTTGATTTAGTAGATTCTGGTTTCTTTAAAGAAACCATTAAAGCGATTCCTTATCGTAAAATTGATTTAAAATAAAAGCAACACCATCATCATTATTACTCAAAGTAACATGATCTGCTTTTTCTTTTAAGTCATCAGGGGCATTGTCTACGACATAACTGACCCCTGCCATTTCTAGCATATCTTCATCATTATAATAATCTCCAAAAGCGATGGTATTCTCTAATGGAATTTGATAATGATTGGCTACTGCTTGAATCGCATTAGCTTTAGTGGCTTCTTTATGTGTGATTTCCAGATAATAGGAAGCACTGCGAGTAATATGTAAAGAAGGATATGTTTCTTTTAAATAAGAAGTGACATGATCAATAGATCCAATACAGACTATTTTATGAATGGTCTGTATTTTTTTAATGTCTTCTAGCCCTATCTTAGTTGATACCTTACCAATATAAGACTCTTCTATTGCATGATCTTTAAAATATTGATTTGTAGAATACCAGTTATCTCCATCATAAATGTTCCAATCTAAATCATCGCAATATGAACATATATCATAGACAATATCCGTTGGTATTGTATAAGAGATGATTTTATCCTTCAAAATAATCATTGCTCCATTATGGGCTACTAGAGGTGCTTTATAAGGGACAAATAAGCGAATACTTTCAGGAAGTCTTGAAGAAATAGGAATAAACAAATCATCATGTGCATACACCTTCTTTATAGCCTGTAATGTCGTATGAGAAAGTGTATTATCACTATGAAGAAGTGTTCCATCTAAATCTGAAAAGATCAGTTTCATAAGAAAAAAAGATCAGTGTAAGCAATGATCTTAACCTCTTAACACGGCATTATGGTCCTTCTTGCAGGCTTCAAGAATTTTTTCCATAGCTGAGTTGATTGTTGCATCATCTAATGTACGAGATGGATCCTGGAATAATAGTGAGATAGCCAATGACTTCTTACCTTCTTCCATATGTTCACCTTCATAAACATCAAATACTTCTGCACTCTTTACAAGCTGTTTGCTTGCACATTTGATTGTCTTAACAACATCTGCAGCAGGTACTTTTGAATCAACAACTAAAGCGATATCACGAGATACTGCAGGATATAGAGGAATGGCTTTGAATTTTAAAGCACGAGTACGTAATGCAAGAATAGCTGTTAAGTTCAATTCTGCCACATATGTATCGTTGACTTCATAAGCCTTTGCTTTTGCAGGATGTACTTGTCCAATGACACCTACAATTTCCTTACCCATCTTGATATAACCACTTCTGCCTGGGTGGAAGTCCTTATTGTCTGCTTCTACCTTTTCAAAAGTATAACGTGATTCTTCAACACATAACTTCTTGAATAATGTTTCTACAAAACCTTTCACAAGATAGAAATCAACAGCTTCCTTCTTGCCCATCCAAGGAACATTGACATAGTCTCCACTTACTGCAATTGCTAAGTTAGATACTTCCTTGTCAGAATATGTATTCGCAATTTCAAAGATGTTAACATCCTTATTTGAATGTGCATTATTGTAATGAATTGTCTGTAAAAGAGAACCAATAAGTGATTTTCTTGCAGCACTTCTTTCTTCACCTAAAGGACTCATTAACTTAACTGTATTGTCTAAAGAATGGAATAAGTTGAATTCATTGACAGTTGCTTCGCTTGTTAATGTATAAGTTAATGTTTCATGTAAACCAAGGTCTACAAGTGTATGTCTAATTAACTGTTCTTTAGACTGTTTTGGTGTTAAGACACCGTCTGTCATATTCATGACAGGCAAAGTAGTTGGAAGATTATCATATCCATAGATACGTGCGACTTCTTCCACTAAATCTGCATCCATAGTAATATCATTACGATATGTAGGAACAGTTACAGTAAATAATTCATTTTCTAATGTATATTCAAAGCATAAGCTATCGAAGATATCAGATACTTCTTTTACAGTTAATGAAGTACCAAGTAAGCCGTTTACTCTTGATAATTCGATAGTAACAGTTTTTCTTGTTTCATCAAGAGGTGTATGTACTGTTTCATAAATAGTTTCAGCATCCGCATACTGTACTAATAAATCAGTGCAGCGATCTAATACCTTTAATGAACTCATTGTATCAATAGCACCCTTGATATAATGCTGTGATGCATCTGTTAATAAGTTCATACGTCTTGCTGTATTTCTTAATGCAGCACCATCAAAAGTAGCTGCTTCAATAACGATATTCTTTGTATTGTCATCAATCTTAGTGTCATTACCACCCATAACACCAGCAACACAGCCAATGCCATCATCAGTTGATACAATAACATCTTCAGGTAAGATTTCATATTCATTTTCATCAAGAAGAACAGCCTTCTGATTGAATCCAGTCTTGATGACGAAAGCCTTCTTTACAAGCTTATCATAGTCATACATATGAATAGGCTGACCTGTTTCAACCATGACGAAGTTTGAGATATCTACAATATTATTAATAGGCTTGATACCTGATGCAAGAAGTGCATTCTGCATCCATTTAGGTGATTCTTTAGTTGTTACACCCTTCACCAATTTAGCACCAAAGAATGAGCATAAAGGAGTTTCTACATGAACTTCAATTTCACTCTTTTCTTCAGGATATTTCTTGATTTCTGGTAAAGTAACCTTTCTACCTAATACAGCAGCTGCTTCATAAGCTAGAGACTGCATAGCCATACAATCAGCTCTATTTGGTGTTAAACCAATATCAAGAATATAATCATCTAAACCAAGATAAGAAAGTGCTTCTGTACCTACTGGTGCATCTTCTGGTAATACATGAATACCAGCTTTATCTTCTTCTTTTAATAAACGACTATCTAATCCAAGTTCAGCAATAGAACAGATCATACCATCAGACTTTTCGCCTCTAATAGCACCTGAAGAAATCTTACCACCTTCAAGTTCGCATCCTGGTAATGCCACAATAACCTTTTCACCAGCAGCCACATTAGGTGCACCACAGACAATCTGTCTTACTTCACCAGGGGCAGTTTCTACCTGACAGATATGAAGATGGTCAGAATTAGGATGTTCAATACATTCCTTTACATAACCAACAACAAGCTTAGTCCCTTTCGCAAGAGGTCCCTGTCCTTCTACTTCCAATCCAATACGAGTGATCTTTTCTGCGAGTTCTGCAGGATCTTGATCATCTACTTTCACATATCTATTTAATAAATGTAAACTAGCTAACATATACTACTCCTTTCTTTCGAACTGTTCTAAGAATCTTAAGTCATTATTGTAGAAATCACGGATATTATTAATGTCATATTTCAACATAGCAACTCTTTCTAGTCCGATACCAAATGCAAATCCCTGGTATTCCTTAGGATCAAATCCACACATTTCTAATACATGAGGGTTGACCATACCAGCACCTAATACTTCAATCCATCCAGTACCCTTACACATAGCACAGCCCTTACCACCACAGTTGGCACAAGAGATATCTACTTCTACACTTGGTTCTGTGAATGGGAAATAAGAAGGTCTTAAACGAATTTCACGCTTTTCACCAAACATTTTCTTGGCGAAAACATCTAATGTACCCTTTAAATCACCCATAGTGATATTCTTATCGATGACAAGTCCTTCACACTGCATGAACTGATGTGAATGAGTGGCATCATCATCGTCACGACGGTATGTCTTACCAGGGCAGATAACCTTGATAGGACCTTTACCCTTAGCTTCTAACATAACATGTGCCTGTACAGGAGAAGTATGTGTTCTCATTAATGTATTTTCATCAATATAGAATGTATCCTGCATATCTCTTGCAGGGTGTCCTTTAGGTAAGTTCATTAATTCGAAGTTGAAATGATCTGATTCTACCTCAGGTCCTTCAGCTACCTTATATCCCATACCTAGGAATAATTCTTCTAAGTCTTCCTTAACACGTGTTAAAGGATGTACAGATCCTACTGGTAAACGATTACCTGGTAAAGAGATATCAATATCTTCTGCAAGTAAACGTTCATTTAAAGCTTTTTCTTCTAAATAAGCTTTCTTTTCTTCAATAGCCTGTCCAATTTCCTGTTTAGTCTTATTTGAAACCTGTCCAAATGTTTTTCTTTCTTCAGGAGCCATAGTCTTCATTGATTTCATAGCAGCCTGAATAGGTCCTTTTTTACCAAGATAGAATACACGTAAGTCATTTAATTCTTTCGCATCAGCACATGCAGAAATTTTAGCAAGTGCTTCTTCCTGGATTTTTAATAATTCATCCATAACTTTCCTCCTTAAAAAATTAAAAAGCCGTTCCAATAGGAACGACTTAAATCGCGGTACCATCCTAAATTCATATAGTATACACTATATGCACTTTATCACTTATAACGTCAGTGTTACGGCGGGGATTAGCCGCACTCCAAGGTGAATTCAATAATATCTTATAAGAAGATTTCCACCAGTCTCTTCCTCTCTCAATATAAGTATATTACATACTAGTCCTTTTCTTCGTGTTCTCATGTATTATACCTAATTATTCGGAAAAAGACAAGACGAAATCTAATCTATCGAACAATCCTCTGAAATCTAATCTATCGAACAATCCGTCCTTCTTTTGCATTTTATATGCATCTCTAATAGTTATTCATCTGTAATTACATAATCTTTCCAAAACAACAAAAGCATTTTTTTAAATTCACAATTATCCAAATTTGGAAAATCTTTTACTTCTGAATATATCTTTTCTTTCCAAAATAAATATTCAGACATTGTATGCTGCATTGAATACTTATTTAAAACCATCATAATTTTGTTCCTTGTCAGAAAAGAAATATCATGTTCTAAACAAAATAAACTTGTTGACTGAATTTCTTCTCCATATATTTCATATAAAGCCGAAATCAACAATTTATTTTGTTGATATAATTTTTCCATTGATAATTTATAATCGTCTTCTCTCATATTAAAATAATGTCCATTCTGATACTTCTCTAACAGCATTTGCCACATTAGCCGCAACAGACCTACTACCACCTGCATTAATAATTGCTCTAAAAATAGCATCGTAAACAGCTTGCCCTGGTATTTCCGACCATTATAATAACGGTTTTAATGCTCTTGTTATAGGTGTAAAAAATTTATTTACATTTTTTGCTACAGTTTTACCAGCCACCTTTTCAGCAAAATTAACTAATCTTGCCTTATTATTTATAGCTTTTTTTACTGCTTTTTTTGCAATTTTTGTAAAAATATTACGTGAATTTTGATTTACAAGATAATCACTTTCTTCTATCGGTTCCATATATTCAGTTTCATATTCTATTGTATTTATAGCATATACTGTCATTGGAGACAATGTAAAAACAGCGCTGCAAGCAATCGATAAACACAAACCACCTACAACAATCATATTTTTTATATTCTTCATAAAATTTTTCTTTCTTTTGTTTCAACATTTTGACCATTATATCATCATATACATTAATTTTCAATTAAAAACTATTGATTTCAAAATCCCCTCTGATTCCAATGTGATA
>NZ_FR898757.1:0-5805 GCF_000437715.1 Catenibacterium sp. CAG:290 | reverse complement strand
GCAACGAAGGCGCGGGGAAATGGAGGAAATAATGAACGAATGGAATCTTGATGCCCTATATACGTCATTTCAAGACAAAAAATTTCAAGAAGATTTAAACACGCTTAAGGATTTAAATAAGAACTATTCCACTTATAGAAGCGAGAAAACAGAAGCGGCATTACATAAAATAATAGAGACAAAAATAGAAATTGAAAAGAGAGTAGAAAGGCTGCATTTTTTTATACAGCTTTCTTTATCAGCTCATACAGATGATGCCCAAGCAGCACGTTATCTTGATCAATTAAATAATATAACTGCCTCAATGATAGGAGAAGATATTAAGAATAATGCTTATATTGCTGAGTTTGATCTATATAGTTGTCAGGATCCTTTTATCAAGGAACATGCTTATATTCTTCATGAAATTAAAAATAAACAGAAGTATGTATTAGATGAAAAAGAAGAATCTATTATAGCTCATATGAAAAATACAGGTTCTTATGCCTGGATGAAGCATAAGGATGCGGTTGTGTCTTCTATTAAAGTGAATATAGATGGATATGATTATCCTTTGACTAAAGTACTGAACATGGCTCATAGTCCAGATAAGCAGACAAGAATGAAAGCTTATTTCGCAGAACTAGAAGCCTATAAACCATATGAAGAAACGATTGCGACATGTTTAAGTGGAATCAAGGGAGAAGTACTCTATACAAGTAAACTGAGAGGATATAAATCACCATTAGAAGAATCATGTATCAAATCACGATTAAAGATGGAGACTCTTAATACATTACTTTCTGTTATGAAAAAGAATATGCCAGAAATAAGAGAATACCTTAAGATTAAGGCAGATTATCTAGGCTATCAGAACGGCTTACCTTGGTTTGAACTTTATGCGCCTGTCGTTGAAGATGATGAAGACTATTCATTTGAGAAAGGTTCTCAATTTGTCGTGGATCAGTTCTACACATTCTCAAAACATTTAGGTGATTTTGCGACTCATGCAATTAAGAATCATTGGGCTGATGTCTATCCAAGAGAAAATAAAGTCGGTGGTGCATTCTGTGAAAATATTAGAAGTTTAAAACAAAGTCGTTTCTTATTCAACTATGGAAATCATTTTTCTGATGTGATTACTGTAGCCCATGAATTTGGTCATGGTTTCCATGGAAGATGTTTAGGCAATCAAACAATATTGAATACCCATTATCCAATGCCTATTGGAGAAACAGCCTCTAACTTCTGTGAAACAATAGTAGGAAAAGGTGCATTAAAATCAGCAACACCTACTCAAAAGATTGTGATATTAGAGAATACATTAAGTAATGCAACACAGGTGATCTGTGATATTTATTCTCGTTTCTTATTTGAAAGCCGCTTCTTTGAAGCAAGAAAACAAGGACCGGTGAGTGCGGAAGAAACAAAGAAAATCATGCTTCAAGCACAGATAGAAGCGTATGGTGATGGATTAGATCATAATTATCTCCATCCATATATGTGGACATGGAAACCTCATTATTATGATTCAGACTATTCATTCTATAACTACCCATACGCCTTTGGTTCATTACTTGCGAAAGGACTTTATGCACGTTATCAAAAAAAACCTGAACACTTTCCAGAGGATTATGAAACATTCCTTTCGGTTACAGGTAAGATGGATTTAGAAGATATTGCGAAAACACTTGATATAGATCTCACAGATGAATCATTCTGGCAGAGTTCTATTGATATCATCAAAGAAGATATTGATACATTTAAAACACTTCTAGAGGAATACAAACATGATTGATACGTTCTATCAAAAAGAAAATCTAGAAGTTTATAAACGTTATCTCTATTTCCAGTTAAAAGATGATTCTCGTTTTCAAACACAATTTAATGAAAATGAGTATCACATTACTTATCAATCACGCACAGCATCTATTCACTTTCATGATATAGGTATGATAGAAGAAAAAATCATCAGCGATGATAAGCAGATCTTCTATCTTCACTTCCCATTAACGACATTTCCTATTGCCTTAGAACTTTATCAATGTATGATTAATAAACTCATAGAAGAAAAAGTAGAACCGATGAAGGTGGTATTATGCTGTAGTGGAGGAATGACATCAGGATTCTTTAAGGAAAAGATGCAGAACTATATTTTAAAAAACAACCTCCCATTGATCATAGAAGGGGCAGCAGTTCATACTGTGGAAAAGAAGTGTCTCTATTATGATGTTATATTATTAGCACCACAAATGGGTTATAAGAAAGAAGAGATAGAAACATTGACACATAAACATGTAGGTGTGATTGATCCTCAGGTCTTTGCGACATATGACTGCGGTGCATTATACAAACAAATTCAATTTTACTATAGGAGGATGAAACATGAATGATACAAAAAGCGATATGATTTCAGGCGAACTCTATCAGCCATTTTCAAAAGAACTCTATAATGATCGTCTTTATTGTAAGAGTCTCTGTCATGAGTTAAACAATCTTTCACCGCTAAAAAGAGATGATATCAATCTTATACTAGATAAACTATTAAATGAATGGAATGAAGCTTTTATTGAACAGCCTTTTCATTGTACATATGGCTATAATATCTCTTTAGGGAAGAACTTCTATTCTAAAGATAATCTCTTTATTGATGATAGTGGAATAGTGTCTATTAGTGATAATGTGACTATTGGATATAATGTCACAATACTCACATCAGTTACACCAACAAGTAGCCAGGAGCGTGCAAAAGGATTAGAAAGTACACTCCCAGTACGTATTTATGAAGGAGTATGCATTGGATCCAATACAGTGATTTATCCAGGTGTAAAGATCAATAGAGAATCTATTATTGAACCAGGATCAGTTGTAAAGGATGATATTCCACCATTTGTGATTGCAGGAGGCAATCCATGTCGTGTAATTAGCGCAATTGATGATAAGGACTTGATGAGAAAATGAGAGAATTAGGACAATTATATGACTATACACTCCTTCATTTCCTTCATCATCTTGCTGTAAGTACTAATGGTGCACTTACACCATTCTTTCGCTTTATCTCTTATTTTGGTGATAAAGGAATTTTCTTTATCGCTTTATCCTTGGTACTCATTTATTTTAAAAAGACAAGAAAACTCGGTATATGTATCCTCATTAGTCTTGCGATAGGCGCTATCTTTACAAGTCTCTTTTTAAAGAATGCGATAGGACGTCATCGTCCTTATTTATCCGGTGTAGACGAATACTATAACTGGTGGAAGTATGTAGGAGGCTTACAATATAAAGAATTCTCATTTCCTTCAGGACATACTACAGCCACTATGGCAGTTATGATGTGTATATTCTTAACATGTAATAAGAAATACAGCTGGTTAGTTTTTATCTTTGTCGCATTAATGGGACTAAGTCGTAATTATTTCATGGTGCACTATCCAACAGATATTCTAGGTGGTATTATGGTTGGTGGCATATCTGGTCTTATTTCATATTTGATATGTTATAAGAGTAAATTATTGGGAGGAAGAACATGAAACTAACAATGTTAGGCACGGGGAATGCCTTAGTCACTAAGATTTATAACACATGTTTCGTCTTAGAAGACAACCATCAATACTTTATGGTTGATGCAGGAGGAGGAAACCAAATCCTAACTCAGCTAAAAAATGCAGGATATGACTGGAAGGATATGAAGCATATCTTCTTGACTCATAAGCATATTGACCATCTATTAGGAATGGTCTGGATGATGCGTATGATTACACAGTTCATGAATGCAGGTAAATATGAAGGTGATGCTTATATCTATGGTCATGATGAAGTTATTCATATTTTAAAGGATATGGCTGATACACTTCTTGTACCAAAACAGAGTGCATTAATTGGAAAAAGACTTCACTTAGTAGAAGTGAAGGATCAAGAAGTTAAAGAAATTATGGGACATCCAGTCACTTTCTTTGATATCCATTCAACTAAAGCCAAACAGTTTGGTTTCATGGTGGAATATGATGGTAAGAAACTCACATGTTGTGGTGATGAACCTTATTGTGAAGAAGAGAAAGTCTATGCAGAAAATGCGGATGTACTCTTGCATGAAGCATTCTGTTTATATGAAGAAAGAGACTTCAGACATCCTTATGAAAAGCATCATTCAACAGTGAAAGATGCCTGTGAACTTGCGCAAAAACTTCATATTAAAAATCTTGTACTCTATCATACAGAAGATGATCATGTAGACAATCGTAAAGAACTCTACAAGGCAGAAGGTGTACACTATTATACAGGCAATATATTTGTTCCTGATGATTTAGAAGTAATAGAATTTTAGAGCTATCATTTGATAGCTTTTTATATTAAATTTTTTTAAAAAAAGTGCGATATATATGTTAATTAACAAGTAGTATATAATATAAATAGATATAAAACTTGAAAGAAAGGATGATGATTATGAGTAAAAAGAAACGCGTCATTTCAGAAGAAAAGACAAAAGAACTTCAAAAAGATTGGCAAGGCTATGGCGCGATGACAGTGGCATATAGTCTTGTAGTTATCATTATCGTTCTTATTGCGATTATCGCAAAATTGTATTTCTAATAGAAAAGCCTCTGGATTATTTTCCAGAGGTTTTCCATTTCTGTCCATATTGATCTGCTTTGATAATAGCTTTTAATAAATTCTTTGAAGTCACTTCAAAAGGCATATTTAATGTCGTAGATCCTTCTTTAACTGCTTCTAAGCATACATGTAGTAATGATTCTTCATCTACTTCTTTCATCCCTAAATCAGAAAGTGTAGTAGGTAACTCTAATGCTTCTAAGAACTCATAATAGCTCTTTAATGTATCCTTAGGAGTATTCTCTAATACCAATTGTACAAGTGTACAAAAAGCCACTTTTTCACCATGCATCTTACTCTTTGTTTCAGGAATAAGAGTGAACGCATTATGCAGGCCATGACCTACAGCTTCTCCACCAGATTCAAAACCTATACCACTTAAATAAATATTAGCTTCTATCACATTCTCTAGTGCTTCTGTGACTTTATGTTGCTTACAATCTTCTACAGCCTGCAATCCATAAGAATAGACAATATCAAAACAAGCCTTAGATATCGCTAGAGCACTTCTTGTCACCTGACTATGAAGACAATTCTCACTATGACTCACATAACAAGCCTTTGCTTCAAAATAAGTACTAAATGCATCACCAATACCTGCTCTCAGTAATCTTACTGGGGCATTCGCAATGACCTGTGTATCCACAATCACTTGATCTGGACTCTTAGGTAAATATAAATAATGATCAAACGTATGATCATCATGATAAATTACTGATAAAGAAGAACATGGGGCATCCGTACTTGCTGCAGTAGGTATAACGACAATAGGCTTTTTCGTATAATAACCACATGCTTTAGTCGTATCTAATACCTTACCTCCACCGACACCGACAATCACTTCGCCATTCGTTTCTTCTACAATATGTCGTATTCTTTCAATCTCACTCATACTACATTCATTTTGAAATAGTACAACAGTCATTTCCTGTTCATGTAAGCTTTCCTCTATCTGAGGAATAAACATCTCTTTCAAGTTTTCACTTGTAATAACGACTATTCTTTTATAATCTTTTAAATCATCACCAAGACATTTTAATTCATCTTTTCCCTGTCTATATCTTGTTGGTGCACCAATCATCTTGCTCATATTATCACTCTCCTATACCTATTATAGAACATAAAAAAACATTGAGGAGAATTTTCTCCTCAATGTTTACATATCGCAAAGACCTTTGTCTTCTCCGTATACTGAATACCAATCATTATTGAAAT
>NZ_FR898756.1:0-16553 GCF_000437715.1 Catenibacterium sp. CAG:290 | reverse complement strand
GTCTCTTGACTGCTCACCTATAATACCATGTAGAAATACACTCGTCAACAAAAAAATACATAAAATTATACTAGAAATAAATAAAGTCCCTTTAAGGGACTTTATTCGTTCTTAATTTTCTTTTAAATGGGCAATATCGATATATGAAGGAATACCATTCTTATAAGTAATAGCAATTTCCCCCTGAATTAATGGATATAAGTAATCATAAAGTTCTTGAGTGATATCATTACCTTCTTTAGTAATCCATTCTGCTGGAACTTTCTGTTCTAGGTTCGCAATATCCTGTACATTACTATAGATACATTCTGCAGTATATGGATCATTGCTAGTTCTCTTAACACCCATCATAACATTTGTATGATCAGCAAGTGCTGTTTCTACAGCCTTTTTACCAATAAAGAAAGATTCATCAATATCTACTTTAGAGGCAATATGCATTGCACATCTTTGTAGTACATTTAATTCGATACTTCTTACTTTGCATCCAAAATGTTCTTTACAGATATTTTCTAATACCTTACCAGTACCAAAATGGATTGGATGACCAAATGCATCATACTGCTGTGAATCACCACTATCTAAGAAGTTTCCGTTTTCATCATGAATACCTTCACTTACTGCAATCATGATAGAAGACTTTTCTTTGAACTTTTCTTCAATATCCTTTAAGAAACGTTCTTTATCAAATACGACTTCTGGTAAATAAATGAGATCAGGGGCATCATTGCATTCAGTTCTTGCAAGTGCACTTGCAGCAGTTAACCAACCTGCATTACGTCCCATGATTTCTACAATAGTAATCGCATCTAGCTTATAGATAGAAGAATCATAAGCAATTTCTAACATAGAACTTGCAACATACTTTGCAGCTGAACCAAAGCCTGGAGTATGATCTGTACCCATCAAATCATTATCGATAGTCTTTGGAATTCCAATGAAGTGAATAGGGGAATTGATTGTTTCACCATAAGCTGCAAGTTTAGCCACAGTGTCCATAGAATCATTTCCACCAATATAGAAGAAATCAGTGATTTCTAAATCATTAAATTTTTTAAATAACAAGTCGTAAGTGTCTTTATCATCACTTACTGTAGGCAGCTTATAACGACAGCTTCCTAAATACATTGCTGGGGAATGCTTTAATGCATCAATTTTTTCCTCAGAATTAAATGTTGTACCTAGATCCATGAAGTGATCTTCTAATAGTCCCTGGATACCATTAACCATACCATAAATATGAGTAAATCCTTCTTCCTGGCATTGAGTAATAACACCTGCAAGAGAGGCGTTGATGGCAACCGTAGGCCCACCAGACTGACCAATAAAACAATTTTTCGTATTCATTTTATGCTCCTTTTGTATATTTCATCCCCATTTTAACATCAAATGCATTTGATAGAAAGATTTAATAGTTATTAATAGTAAAAATACAGGATGATAATTAATTATACTAAAAAGGTTAGCTTATTTGTTGTGGGATTTTGTGAAAGCAATGATTACAGCAATGAGTACAATCATTGAATTAGAAAACCGATGAAGTATAAAGAAATGTTTGTATAAGCGACTCCACCAAGCAGGTACCACTTCCAATCCTAGATGTAAACGATTCTCCAATACACCTATGGTGCTGAAGCAATTAATATGGCTGTGAAGTTAGCCAAGAATTATTCTAGTGATAAGAAGCAATATAAAGAATATGTCAATTTTAGGAAATGAAAATGTACCTCTATCATTATCAGAATTCCAAATATTTGATAGAATGCTAGAAAGAAACATTACTTCTGATGAACTACAAGAATACATCGACTATGCATTAGCGATATTCAATCAATGGAACGGGAAAAGGAAATTGTTTATTTCTGAAAAAGGGGCTTCTGTTGTTATGCTGAGAGACAATGAATGGATATGTAAAACAGGTATGAGGTATACTGATTGCGGTGAAAATTATATGGCTATATTGGAGGTGCTTAAACGATGGAAAAAATAGATAATGTTGATTTTGAAGAAGATAGATATTGTCCTGTGTTTAATCGAATCATTGATTGCGAGTGGTGTTATGAATCTCTTATGGGAATATCTAAATTAGCAAAGAAAAGCGCCATTAAGGAATTGGACGAAATAGCTGAGGATAAAATGGAAGATGCGTTTCAAAAATGCAAAAAGTGTAAATATAGTGAATTAACAGATTGATTTCAATTATTGTTTTTGAGAAAAGGGGAATCATATGACAAGAGATGATTGTCATGTGATTGTTTATCGGATTCTATCCTACCTGTATATGCATTTAAAGCATTGATGTATCGCTCATAAGACATGACGGGTATAGAACATGGCAATGAACACATTACAGTATTCAACTATTTTTCAGGCTGAATTAGATAAACATCTTATAAAGTATAGAAATATATATGTGTTAGAAACGAAATACATGATAATAATTAATTATAGTATTTTATTGCATATCAGCGTATAATGGTAGATAAGGAGGATTGAAAGATTATGTCTAAGAAGTATTTATCTATGGATGGTAATACTGCTGCCGCTCATGTTGCATATGCATTTTCTGAAGTAGCAAGTATCTATCCAATTACCCCTTCTTCACCAATGGCTGAACATGCTGAAGAATGGGCTTCACAGGGAAGAAAAAATATTTTTGGCTCTGCTGTAAACGTAGTTGAAATGCAGTCAGAAGCAGGTGCTGCTGGTGCTGTACACGGTGCTTTACAGGGTGGTGCTTTAGCTACTACATTTACTGCATCTCAGGGTCTATTATTAATGATTCCTAACCTTTATAAGATTCAGGGTGAAATGCTTCCAGGTGTTTTCCATGTAGCTGCAAGAGCTCTTGCAACTAGTTCATTAAATATCTTTGGGGATCATCAGGATGTTTATGCCTGCCGTCAAACAGGTATCCCTATGCTTTGTTCACATTCTGTACAGGAAGTTATGGATTTAGCTGGTGTTGCACACTTAACTGCAATTAAAGCAGGTGTACCATTTATCCATTTCTTTGATGGTTTCAGAACATCTCATGAAATTCAGAAAGTTGAAGTTCTTGATTATGAAACTTTAGCTTCATTAGTAGATCATGATGCAATTAAGAAATTTAAAGCAAACGCACTTAATCCACATACTAATCCAGTAGAACGTGGTGGTGCAGATAATGATGATATTTATTTCCAGAGTAGAGAAGCTCAGAATAAGCATTATGATGCAGTTGTAGAAATTGCTGCAGATTACATGAAGAAGATTTCTGAAATTACTGGTAGAGAATATGCACCATTTACATACTATGGTGATCCAGAAGCAGATAGAGTTATTATCGCAATGGGTTCAGTTACTGAAACTATTAAAGATACTATTGATGAAATGGCTAAAGAAGGAGAAAAAGTTGGTGTTATTAAAGTACATCTTTATAGACCTTTCTCTCCAAAATACTTAAAGGCTGTTTTACCAGCAACTGCTAAGAAGATTGCTGTACTTGACCGTACTAAGGAAATGGGTGCTACTGGTGAACCATTATACCTTGATGTATGTTCAGTTATTAGAGATGCTGATACATTAGTTATCGGTGGTCGTTATGGTATGGGTTCTAAGGATACTACACCTCAGCATATCAAGGCTGTTTATGATCACTTAAATTCAGATAATCCATTTACAGGATTCACAATTGGTATCAAGGATGACGTAACTCATTTATCATTACCTGATGTTCATGGATTCCATATCAATTCTGGTGTTACTCAGTGCTTATTCTATGGTTTAGGTTCTGATGGTACTGTATCTGCAAATAAGTCATCTATCAAGATTATTGGTGATAATACTGATTTATACTGCCAGGCTTATTTCGCATATGACTCTAAGAAGGCCGGTGGAGCAACTCGTTCTAACTTAAGATTTGGTAATAAGCCAATTAGAGCAACTTACTATGTAAATAGAGCAGACTTCATCTCTTGTTCATTAGACAACTACTGCTTAAAGTATGATATGTTGAAGAACTTAAAAGATGGTGGACGTTTCTTATTAAATACTGAATTTACTAAAGAAGAAATCGCTGATTATCTTCCAAATAGAGTAAAGAAACAGTTAGCAGATAAACATGCTAAGTTCTATATTATTAATGCCAATAAGATTGCTGGTGAAATCGGTATGGGTAGACGTACAAATACTATCCTACAGTCAGCATTCTTCGCATTAAATGAACAGATTCTTCCAATCGAAGAAGCTGTTACTAAGATGAAAGAAATGGCTAAGAAGTCTTACAGCAACAAGGGTGAAAATATCGTCCAGGCTAACTATAAGGCTATCGATGCTGGTAAAGATGCAATTGAAGAAGTAACTGTAGATCCAGAATGGTCTAACTTAACTGTATTACCATTAAGAAAACCAACTGGTGATGATTACTTTGATAACTTCGTAGCTCCTATCAATGCACTTGAAGGTTATGACCTTCCAACTTCAGCATTCTTAGATAAGCTTGATGGTACTATGCAGAATGGTGTTGCAATTAAAGAAAAACGTGCAATTGCTATTCAGGTTCCTAAGTGGGAAAAAGACAACTGTATCCAGTGTAACCAGTGTGCTATGGTATGTCCTCATGCAACAATCCGTCCATTCTTAATGACTGAAGAAGAAATCAAGAATGCACCAGAAGATATTACTAATGATGTATTAAAACCAATTGGTAAGGGTGTTGAAGGATTATCATTCCGTATCCAGGTTTCTCCTGATAACTGCGTAGGTTGTGGATTATGTGCAGCTGTATGTCCAGGTAAACGTGGTGAAAAGGCACTTACAATGGTTCCAGTTAAGGAAGAATTAGAACATTCTGCTTTATCTGAATATGTATACAACAATGTAGAATATAGAGATGACAAGTATCCTACAACTACAGTGAAGGGTGTTGGATTCATGAAGCCTTATTTTGAAGCTTCTGGTGCCTGCGCTGGTTGTGGTGAAACTCCATATTATCGTTTAGCTTCTCAGTTATTCGGTTCTGATATGAGAATTGCGAACGCTACTGGATGCTCATCAATCTATACTGGTTCAACTCCATCTACTCCATGTACTACTGATAAGAATGGTCATGGTATGGCTTGGGCTAACTCATTATTCGAAGATAATGCTGAATTTGGTTTCGGTATGAAGCTTGCAGAAAACTACATGTCTAAACATATCTTAGAAATCATTGAAGCAAATAAGAATGATGTAGAACCAGAATTAAAAGAAATTCTGGAAAAATATGAAGCTGTTAAGGGTCAGAGAGTAGAAGAAAAGGCTCTTTATAACGAATTAGTAGAAAAAGTTGAAGCTTCAGCTAATGAACCTATCAAGGAATTACTTGATATGAAGGGTGAATTAGTGACTAAGTCTCAGTGGATCATCGGTGGTGACGGATGGGCTTATGATATCGGCTACGGAGGATTAGACCACGTTCTTGCTAATGATCAGAATGTCAATGTATTAGTTCTTGATACAGAAGTATATTCTAACACTGGTGGACAGTCTTCTAAATCATCACAGGCTGCTTCTATTGCGAAGTTCACTGCAAGTGGTAAGAAGGTTGCTAAGAAAGACTTAGCTCAGATTGCTATGGCTTATGGTCATGTATATGTTGCACAGATTGCTTTAGGTGCTAACCCAATGCAGGCTATTAAGGCTATGAAGGAAGCTGAATCTTATGATGGACCATCATTAATTATTGCTTATGCACCATGTAATGAACATCATATCAAGGGTGGATTAATTAACTCTTCAAGACAGGAAAAATGGGCTGTTGAATGTGGTTACTTCAACTTATTAAGATACGACCCACGTTTAACTGAAGAAGGTAAGAACCCACTTACAATTGATTCTAAGGCTCCTGATTATTCTAAGTTCAAAGACTTCTTAATGAGTGAAAACAGATTCTCTCAGTTAGTTAAGATCAATCCTGAAAATGCAGAAGCATTATTCGATAAGTGTCTAGTAGATGCTAAACGTCGTCGTGCAAGAGCAGAAGCACTTGCTAAAGATTTTGATGCTGCTGAATAATTCATACGAAAGAGATAGTAGAAATGCTATCTCTTTTCTTTATATTCATAACATACCAAAAAGATAGGTATATTGCTTGCTATTTGTATGTATTATTTCTATACTAGAAGTGGGTGATGGATATGAAGAGTGTACTCATAAAAGATACAACAAGAGAAGAAAGAAAAAGAATCATACAAGAAGCATTGGATTGTAATGATTCTGCAGGATGTGAGAATTGAAGTGGATGCGGCTTGTTTGGGGCTGGAGATCCCTTTGAAATGTATGAAGATTATATAGAAGGTAAAAGAGAAATCAAAGAAATTAATATGGAATTTGTTTCACGCTACTTTGTGAGAGGTTAATCACATTGTAATATAAAGAGATGTCATATCATTGTGTGTACTAAAAAAACAGGGATTTTTTTAAATCCCTGTTTTTCTATTTCATGATTTCGTTGTAGATATCATCAAGATTTACAACACTTGAACGATCAGTAAATTCAATCTTGATTGGATCATTTTCTTCATATCTTGGAATAATATGAATATGGAAATGATGCACTGTCTGACCAGCGACTTCTTTCGCATTAGTAAGAATATTACATCCCTTTGCATGCATATTCTCTACAATTTGATTTGCAAGCTTCTGAGCCACTTTCATACAATGTGCCATCACTTCTGGGTCTGCTTCTAAAAAACTATCATAATGTTCCTTAGGAATAACGAGCGTATGTCCATTAGTAGTCTGTGATAAATCTAAGAACGCAATACAAGTATCATCTTCATATACAACTTTGCCAGGAATTTCCTTTGCAGCAATCTTACAAAAAATACAATTATCCATCATATAAAACCTCCTGTCTTTATTCTAACACAAAAGAGACGTTCTCACGTCTCTTAGTCCACATATTTACTAGAAATTTTCTTAATCTGTTTCTTAACCTTTTCATCTTCAACAGTGAACTTATATTTCTTTAAATAATAAGATTCAATATCTGTCTTGACATCAGTTAAATTCTGTAAGTTTTCAGTAATATCTGATTTTTGAGCACTCTTATCAGTGTTGTATACATATACAACTGCATATTTACCAGTACTTAATTTAACTGCTTCCTTATATACACCATCAGTCTTTAATGAAGTAAACTTACTTAAAGCCTTAATGATTTTCTTATCAACAGTAGTTGTAGAACTCTTACTGCATACAAAACCTAAATCAGTAGAACTAGAACTATTTGCATTCATTAAAGCAGTCATTGCATCTGCACTAGTCACTGTCTTTAATGCCTTTAATGCATCAGATTCTTTACTATATTCAACAATCTTTAAATAAGAAACATTATATTTCTTACATACATCATTGAACTCTGTATCTAGATATTTTTCTTCTAATAGTTCAGATTTTGCTTCTGGTACAACGACTTCCTTCTCAAAAGCCTTTGCATCACTATACCCCTGATTCTTTGCATAAGTTTCAAAAGAACCAGAATATTCAGCATAACGATTCTTTTGTTCTTTTACTTTTGCATCAATTGCATCCTGGTCAGTAATTTCTTTTGCAGTAATCTTATTGTAAGCTTCATTTAATACTTCATTGGCACCATAGTTATCTAATAAGTATTCATATAAACCTTTCTTAGTCACACTTACATCACCACTGATTACTTCTGTTGAACCATCCTTTACAGAACTTGTATAACCATCTTTATCAGCAGTCACAATATAAGCTGTAATCACTCCTACAACAAGGACAATCGCAATGACAAGTAATGCAATCATTTTCTTAGTAAGTTTAAAAGGTTTCTTTTCAACTTCTACTTTATGGATCTGTTTGTATTCTGCCATTCTCATTACTTCCTTTCTGCAGCTCTAGACTTTAAGCCTTCTTTAATAGCTTCATTGACTGCTTTTTTAATCTTCGCATCTTTATATTCAATATCATAAGTCTTGAATGCAAGATAAATGATGTAATCATCATAAGTAAGTAATGGAGACTGGATAGTCACATTCTTTAATTTCTTCTTAATTTTTTCTTTACTAGTAGAAGTACACTTTAAGATATAATAACCATCATTACCTGTTAATACATCAGAAGTTTGTCCTTCAGTTAAAGAGAAAGCTGCTTCATTAATTGTACTACCATAAGTATTTGTTAAGTTACTTGTAGTATCTACAACACCTAAAGAACCTTTTGCACTCTTAGTTGTAGAATCATCTGAATAATCCTTGGCAACATCACCAAAGCTCTTACCATCCTTTAATAACTCCTGTACTTCTTTTAACTTTTCTTTTTCAGAATCAGTAGGACTAGAAGGATCAGAAACAGAAATCTTAATCATAGAGATCATACGAGGTGTGGCAACCTTATAATAATCTTCAAATACAGTATCATAATGTGTCTTTACATAGTGTTTGACTAACTCTGCATACTGTAAAGAATAAACAAGCTTCTTCTTATATTCACTTTCACTTGCATAGCCACCACTCTTTAAATCGCTCTTAAACTGTTTTTCATAAGAATCTTCACCATATTGGCTCTTATAAGAATTCTTGACACTATCAAGCATATCACTTGCATTATCTTTCATATCACTTGTAATAGGATATTGTTTATTGATCAACTGATCAAGAACATACTGGAATGCTGCTGACTTACCTGAACTAGTAGAAATTAATGTATCATAAACATCATCTGCATAAACATGACCTTCACTAGTTGAAGCAACTACGCTCTTTCCATCTACAGTTTTACCACCACAGCCACTTAGTAATAAAACACTCGCTAAACATAGCGCCACTATTTTTTTGGCTTTCATACGTACCCTCCTTGCGTAACATATATATTATACATGGTAGGTGATTTTTTTCAAATAATTACCCATGTTTCACATAAAAAGACATAATTCTTTATCATATTATTTGAGGTTGAACGTTTAATCTTTTATAATGATTCTCGAGGTGAAAAAAAGATGTCAGTTTTGAGTATAAAGGATCTTCATGTTGCGATTGGCGACAAGGAGATTTTGAAGGGAATTAATCTAACAATTAATACAGGAGAAACACATGCATTGATGGGTCCTAATGGGAATGGTAAGTCAACATTATTAGGTACAATCATGGGTCATCCTAAATATAAAGTAACTCAGGGTACAATCACATTAGATGGTGAAGATGTTCTTTCTATGAGTGTAGATGAAAGAAGCCGTAAAGGATTATTTTTAGGAATGCAGTATCCACAGGAAATTCCAGGTGTCACAAACTCTGATTTCCTCCGTTCTGCAATGAATGCGAGAAGAGAAAAACCATTAAGTCTTTATCAGTTCATTAAGGCTATGGACCATGCCACAGAAGACTTAGAAATGGATGGTAATTTAGCTCATCGTTATTTAAATGAAGGGTTCTCAGGTGGAGAAAAGAAACGTAATGAAATTCTTCAGATGAAATTACTAGAACCTAAATTCGCATTATTAGATGAAATTGATTCAGGTCTAGATGTTGATGCGTTACGTATCGTCGCTGATAATATCAATGAGATGAGAGAAAAGAATGAAGACTTTGGTCTAGTTATGGTTTCTCACTATGAAAGATTATATGAATTAGTAAAGCCTACACATGTACATGTATTAGTAGATGGAAACATTGTAGTAGAAGGTGGCTTTGAACTAATTGAAAAGATCAACAATGAAGGATATGAATGGGTAAAGAAAGAATTAGGCATTGAACTCCAAAAAGAAGACGAAGACGTTGTTTCTATTGGGGTATGTGGCCATAAGGTGACAAGCAATGTATAGTTTTGAACACTATATTCATTTTGTGGATGGGAAGGTAACAGAAGATAATCTTCCTAAAGAAGTTGTTGTGAATGATACAACAATCACATTCAAGTATGGAGAACCCATTCAGCTTCATGTAGTGGTAGATGTAAAGAATGAAATGTCACTACATTATGTATTTGAAGACAATGTCCATGCAGAAGTGATTGAAACAAGACATGTTGAAGAAAACGGTGTATTAAAACGTACATTTATTAACGGTGCTTATTCACATGTTAATTTCTTTAATGAAAATGAAGGAACAGGAAAGAATACTTATCTAGATGAAGGACATTCTTCTCATGATAGTATGCTTCAGCTTGGCTATTCTGAATTATCTGATGCTTCTATTGAAGCCTCTTATACATTTGAATTAGATGGTGAGGGAGCAGATGTCAGATTAAGAATGGCTGCTTTATCAAAGGATAAAGAAAAGAAACATTATAAGGTGCATATAAAACATAATGCACCACATACTACTGGTATCATGGATAACTATGGTGTTGCGAAAGATGAAGCACATCTTGTGATTGATGGTATTGGTACAATTACAAATGGACAGAATGGTTCAGCATCACATCAGACAAATAAGATCATTGTCTTTGATCCAAAATGTTATGCAAGTGCAAATCCATTCTTATATATTGATGAATACGATGTTCAGGCTTCTCATGCAGCTGGTGTAGGGAAGATGGATGAAGAACATCTTTATTATTTACAGTCTCGTGGCTTGACTAAACGTCAGGCTATGCAACTAATTACTTATGGTTATTTAATGCCAGTAGTCGAAGTTGTAGATAATCAGATGATTAAGGAACGTTTTGAATTGGCGTTATCAAAGGTAGGTGCTTAGTTATGTTAAATAGTAAGGATATAAGAAAAGATTTTCCAATGTTGGATGGAAAGACACTCATGCATGGCAAGCCACTGATTTATTTTGATAATGGTGCGACTACATTAAAGCCTCAATGTGTGATTGATGCAGTATGTGAATATTTATCTAGCTATTCAGGAAATGCCCATCGTGGAGATTATGATTTATCTCATCAGGTGGATGTCGCTTATGAAGAAGCGAGAGAAGTAGTTCAGCATTTTATTCATGCTAAAAGAAAAGAGGAAGTTGTATTTACAAGTGGTTCAACAGATTCACTTAACTTAATTGCGAATGGTTATGCCAAAACACATTTAAAAGCAGGTGATGAAATCCTTTTGAATGTGGCAGAACATGCCTCTAATACATTGCCTTGGTTTGATGTAGCTGAGGAAACAGGTGCTGTTGTGAAATATATTGAACTAGATGAAGAAGGTCGTATGACATTAGAAAATGTCAAGAAGGCTGTAACAGAGAATACAAAGATTATTTCACTTGCGATAGTGACAAATGTATTAGGCTATGAAGTACCTATCAAGGAAATCACAGAATATGCGCATTCTAAAGGTATTATTGTAGTGGCAGATGGGGCACAGAGTGTACCACATATTGTCACAGATGTTGTACGTGATGATGTGGACTTCTTAGCTTTCTCAGGTCATAAGATGTGTGGCCCTACAGGTGTTGGTGTTCTTTATGGTAAATATGAGTTATTAGAAGAAACAAAGCCTACACGTTTTGGTGGAGGATCTAATTCACGCTATAACAGCTGTGGACTTGTTACACTAAAGGAACCACCTTATAAATTTGAAGCAGGTACACCTCATATTGAAGGTGTGATTGGCTTAGGTGCAGCTGTTAAATACTTACAGAGCATCGGTATGGAAAATATCCGTCAAAGAGAGTTAGAATTACGTCATTATGCAATTGAGAAGATGTCTAAGTTGGATAATGTCACTGTATATAACCCAAACTCAGAAGGGGCTATTGCCTTTAATATTAAAGATGTATTTGCACAGGATGCAGCGAGCTTATTTAATACTTATGGTATTGCAGTAAGAGCTGGTGAACATTGTGCAAAGATTTTAGACGAGTTCTTAAAAGTAAGAACAACTTGTCGTGTCTCTTTCTATTTCTATAACACTGAAGAAGAAATTGATCAGTTTATTGAAGCATGTAAGAAAGGAGATGATTTCCTTGATGCATTCTTTGAATGATCCAATGATCATGAGAGAAATTATTATGGACCATTATCAGAATCCTAGAAACCATGGACTTGTAGATGATGATTCATATCAGAAAGTCAATATGGATTCAAGTACATGTATTGATGATATTGATGTCCAGGCTAAGTTTAATGGTGATGTCGTAGAAGATGTACGTTTTGATGGTGAAGCATGTGCTATTTGTACTGCATCTACTTCTATCATGACTGAACTAGTTAAAGGAAAGACAAAAGAAGAAGCAGCGCATATTGTAGATAACTATATGCATATGATTTATGAAAAAGAATATGATCCAGAACTTCTTGAAGAAGCAATTGCGTTTAAGAATACGCATAAGCAGGCCAATCGTATTAAGTGTGCGACTCTAGGCTGGACTGGATTCTTAAAATTATTAGAAGGAAGCGAGGAATAGAGATGGCTATTGAGAATCTTAATATTCCACAAGCTGAAGTGATAGAAGATCATCCTGATGAGGATGTATCTGTCTTCAAGACACCTAAAGGGTTAAATGAAGATATTGTTAGAGAAATATCAGCCATTAAAGAAGAACCTGAATGGATGACTGAATACCGTATCAAGTCATTAAAACAGTTCTTAAAGATGCCAATGCCTAAGTGGGGTGTTGATTTATCTAAGATGGATTTTGATGATTATACATACTATAATCGTCCATCAGATACTAAAACAGATAAATGGGAAGAAGTACCAGAAACAATTAAAAACACATTTGATCGTTTAGGTATTCCTGAAGCAGAACAGAAGTTCTTAGCAGGGGCAAGTGCTCAATATGAATCTGAAGTTGTTTATCATAATATGCTTGAAGAAGTCAAAGAGAAGGGTGTTATCTTCTTAGATATTGATTCTGGATTAAAACAATATCCAGAAATCTTCAAGAAGTATTTTGATACTGTTATTCCATATTACGATAACAAGTTCTCTGCATTAAATGGGGCTGTCTGGTCAGGTGGATCATTTATTTATGTACCACCTCATACTAAATTAGATAAGCCATTACAGTCATACTTTAGAATCAATTCTGAACGTATGGCACAGTTTGAAAGAACCTTAATTATTGTAGATGAAGGATCCGATATTCATTATGTAGAAGGATGTACAGCACCTTCATATTCTAAAGATTCACTTCATGCGGGTGTTGTAGAAATTATTGTTGGCAAGAATGCACATTGTCGTTATACAACAATCCAGAACTGGTCTAAGAATATCTATAACTTAGTTACACAGCGTGCAAAAGTCATGGAAGGTGGATCAATGGAATGGGTGGATGGTAACATCGGTTCACTTGTTACTATGAAATATCCTTGCTGTGTTCTTGCAGGAGAAAGAGCCAAGGGTACAGTTATTACTATTGCGGTAGGAGATAAAGGTCAGATCATTGATTCTGGGGCTAAGATGATTCATGCAGCACCTCATACATCAAGTCAGATCATTTCTAAATCTATCGCTAGAAATGGTGGTAAGACAAACTATAGAGGACTTGTCCGTCATAACAAGAATGCGTATGACTGTAAGAGCAAGGTAGAATGTGATACATTAATTCTAGATAAGATTTCTACAAGTGATACAGTACCTACAAATATCATGGCCAATAATGATTCTATTATTGAACATGAAGCCACTGTATCTAAAGTATCAGAAGATCAGCTCTTCTACTTAATGAGCAGAGGTCTCACTAAAGCACAGGCAACAGAGATGATTGTTATGGGCTTCATTGAACCATTCAGCAGAGAATTACCTATGGAATATGCTGTTGAATTAAATCAGCTTATTAAGCTTGATATGTCAGAAGATGCTATTGGATAGAGAACAGATGATTAAGAAACGTCTCGCTTTAGAAGAAGAGACGTTTCTTTCTTATTCAAAAAGAATTGCCTCTTATCTAGAAGAAATGCCTGCATTTAAAAATGCGAAAAGAATAGGGTTTTATATGTCTTATCGTCATGAAGTAGATACACTTCATTTGATTGAGAAATATATATTAGAAAAGGAAATCTATGTACCAAAATGTGTAGGGGATGAATTAGATTTCCAAAGAATATATACTATGGATGATTTAAAAGAGGGTGCTTTTCATATATTGGAACCTTCTACTAATGAACATATGGATGTTAAAGATTTAGATGTGATTGTAGTACCATTACTGATGTTTGATGCAAATCATAATCGTATTGGTTATGGCCGAGGTTTTTATGATCGCTGTTTAAAAAAGACAGAAGCTATCACAATTGGTCTAGCATTTGATTTTCAGAAAGTAGAAAATACTCATCCTCATTCGCTTGATGTCCCGCTTAATCACATAATTACACAAAAAGGTGTCTTCTAAGGCACTTTTTTTATAGTAACAAAGGGATAAATTTGATATAATAGATATGATTATGAGGTGTTTTATATGGAAAAAAATGTTGTAAAGAATATTCTCGCAGACATTGATCTGCGTCAAAATCTAATAAAATTAAAAGGATCAATGTCAGCTGCTGATACATTAGATGGCCCTATTGTAGAAAAATTATGTGATTGTTTATCTTATGAAGATCCTAAAGTAAGAAAAAATGCGGCATTACTACTAGGATATACTAAAAATTCTATGATGGCTTCTGTTCTTTTAGATGCTTATAAGAATGAAGAAAAGGATTTTGTAAAAGATGCTTATTTAAAAGGTATGAGTCATTATGATTGTAAGCCTTATATTAAGGAATTACAGGAAATCCAGAATGAACTCATGAATTCAGAAGTAGTAGACAGCAAGCATATCAAAGCACAATTAAAGGTCTTAAATCCGATGATTCGTTCTTATTCTTATCATAAGAAGAAATCAATCCGTTTATTGCATAAAGAAGTCGATGTTATTCTTACAACACTTCCTTATTATCAATATACACTTTTTGAACAGGTGAAGCATTTACGTTATAAACCAGTCGGACAGGGCGTTTTAGTGCGTACAAAGGCTATTTATGACCTTCTAGGCTTACGTAATTATAGAGAAATGATTTTCCCATTATCAGGCTGTTCAGGACTTGCTCAGGATGGACATTTAATTGGTAAACGTATTGCGCAAAGTAATTTGGTAGACGTACTACATCGTTTATATGATGCAGAAGGATGTTTCTATTATCGTTTAGTTGATCAGATGAGAGAAAAGAAATCAGCTGTTATCAATGATATAGTTCAAGAACTTATTGAAGAAATGCCTTCACATCTTCAGAATGTAACATCTGATTATGATATTGAAATACTTATTAGAGAATTAAAGCCAGGAACAGTGAATGTTTACTTAAAGTTGAGTTCATTAGACAATCCTCGCTTTAATTATAGACGTGAAATTATTTCTAATTCAATGCAGCCTTATGTAGCAGCAACACTTATGGAAGTAGCTAAACCATATATGGGCATGCATTCTCGTGTATTAGATCCATTCTGTGGTAGTGGTGTTACACTTATTGAAAGATGTATGGCTAAACCAGTTAAGTTTGCGATGGGATTAGATATTTATGGAGAAGGCTTAGAAGCAGCTAAGAAGAATGCGATTGCAGCTAATCAGGCTATTCACTTTGTAAATAAGGATGCCAACCGTTTTGTAAATAATGAAATGTTTGATGAAATCTTTACTGATATGCCTACCTATGCACAGATGAAAGATACACGTGCTTTAAAGAATCTTTACGATAACTTCTTTAAACGTATCCACAGACACGTTTTACCAGAAGGGTATGTATTTATCTATACAACTGAAATATCTCTTGTAGAGAAGAATTTAAGACTAAATTCAGACTATCTCACACTTGTAGAACATTATGATGTACCTAGAGGTAAGACAATGGCTTATTTCTTCATCATTCAGGTAAACAAATAGAGGTCCAATCAGGACCTCTTTTTCTATCTAAATAAATAACGATAACCTTGCCAGAACCACTGTTTTACTGTTTCTGGGTCATCTAAATAAAAACGTACACCAAATGCAAGTGCTACTAATATAATCACAAGTAATACTAATAACACAAAAGTCTTAATAAAAGTCATTACAGGATGTGATTTCTCTTTATACTTTACCTTAGTCTTAGTACGTTTAGGTAAAGAATGTGATCTCTTATGTTTCACTTTTGTCTTAACAACTTTTTTAACTTCAGGTTCTTTTTCTTCCTGCTGAATAGAATTCTCTCTCCTAGTGTCTTTAATAGAGTCATCTTCATCATCAAATGTGAATCTTTGCATACTATCACCTCTCTGCTTTAATGAATATAGTCTCTATTAGAGTATTTGTCAAATTAAAAAATGCTCTCATGACACAATAAAAGCTCTTGCATAAGGAAAGCAAATGTATGTGTCATTGAGAGCGGCCTTAAACAAGAGCCTTTAAAACGTACCCATTAGTAGGTACAATTAAATTGTAATCGTTCTTATAACAAAAAGCAAATAAAATACAAAAAAACTTGAAGAAATCAATAGAATTGAGAAAAAGCGTCATTAAATCAAATATACCTACATATAAAACTGTAAAAAAAGTTCCTATTTTCTGTAAAAAAAGTTCCTATTTTCTGTTGACTTAGAGTGGATATGATGATAATATAATACCCGCAACGGAGGTTTAGCTCAGTTGGGAGAGCATCTGCCT